>NZ_JBHTMX010000027.1:0-25613 GCF_042679725.1 Methylopila musalis | reverse complement strand
GCCGGCGGCGTGGCGCCGTTCCGCTGGCTGGTGGACGGCCGCCCCCTGCCCCCGGAACGGCGGCGGGAGACGCAGTGGCGCGCCTCCGGCCCCGGCTTCGCCCGCGTCACCGTCACCGACGCCGCCGGGGCCACGGCCTCGGCCCAGATCCGCATCGACTGATGCGCCAAGGGGTCACGGCGGCTTGATTTTTTGTCGCCGCCACCTGATATCCGACCCGCTTTCCGATCTCTTGCGACACTGAAAGGCGCGCGATGCCGGACACGACTTCGCCCCGCAACGACACCCCGACCGACGCCGCCGACGTGGAGCTCCACGCGGCCGACGCCGCGCCGCAGACTGACGGCGAGCGCGCGGACCAGACGATCGAGCCGGAGATCTCCGCCCCGGCCGACCGCGTCGTCGAGCTGGAGGCCGCGGTCACCGACCTGCGCGACCGCTTCCTGCGCTCCCACGCCGAGATGGAGAACCTGCGCCGCCGCACCGAGCGCGAGGTTCAGGACGCGCGCAAATACGCGCTGACCGCCTTCGCCCGCGACCTGCTGTCGGTGGCCGACAACCTGCGCCGGGCGCTGGAGGCGACGCCGGCCGAAAAGGACGGCCCGCTGCAGGCCATCGTTGACGGCGTGGAGCTGACCGAGCGCGAACTCCTGAAGACGCTGGAGAAGCACGGCGTCGCCAAGATCGAGCCCAAGGGCCAGATCTTCGACCCGAATTTCCATCAGGCCATCTTCGAGGCGCCGGACCCGAGCGTGCCCACCGGCACCGTGGTGCAGGTGGTGCAGGACGGCTACGTCATCGGCGACCGCCTGCTCCGCCCCGCCATGGTCGGCGTCGCCCGCGGCGGCCCGAAGCCCGGCGAGACCAAGGCGGACGACCCCAAGCCGGGAATCGACCGCACCGCCTGACGGCGCGGCGCGCGCCGGGCCCCGTGGCGCGTCGCGCAGGCGTCCCCTCCCCTTGTCCCGGCCTTGAGCCGGGACCCAGAGACGTCACCCTCTCAGAACCAGCCGCTCCGACCGTCGCGCGCCTTTCTGACATGCCAGCGGTTCTGGGTCCCGGCTCAAGGCCGGGACAAGGAGGAGCGACCCCCCTTCAGCTCCCCCACGCCTTCGCCAGCGCGGCCAGATAGGCGGCGCGGGCGTCGGGGGGCTTGAGGCCGCGGGGCTCCCAGACGCGGGACGTGAGGAAGTGGCCGGTGATCGCGAAGGCGGCGGTGACGTCGGCCTCGGTCGGCGCGGCGTTCGCGCCGGAGAGGTGGAGGAAGGGCGGCAGCGCGAACAGGCGGTCCGCATAAGGCGCGCCGGCGTCGCGGCCGACCGCGCGGCCGGATTTCGGCGACACGTAAGCCAAGTCGTCGCGGGCGCCGGTGGCGGCGCAGGTGGACAGGTCGAGCCCGAAGCCGAGCTCCGACAGCGTGGCGAGCTCCAGCCGCGCCAGCAGCGCGGGCGCCGCCTGACGGTCGTGGAGGTGGTCGGCGACCACCGTCGCCACGTCGTAGAGGCTTTCGTGCGGTTCGCGCTCCGCCATCAGCCGCAGCAGGCCTGTCAGATGCAGCGCGCCGTGCAGCGAGGCCGCCGCCTCCATCAGCCGCCCGGCGCGGGAGGCGAGCGGCTCCACCGCGAAGGCGCCGAGATGGTCCTCCAGCCGCGCGCGCCAGATGACGCTGACCGTGTTGCCCGGCTGGAGCGCCGGCCGCAGCCGGTGGGAGCGACCGCCCCGCACCAGGCCGAAATGCCGGCCGTGAGCGCGGGTGAACAGCTCCAGCACCACGGAGGTCTCGCCGTGGCGGCGCACCCCGAGGATCAGCCCGTCGTCGGTCCACTGCATCGCCGCACCATGGCGCCGCGGGCCCGCCGCGTCACGATTCGGAAAGGACCGCGCCTTCCGGCTCGAAGCCGATGCTGCGGCGCACTATGAATGAGGCGGAACGCCCACGCTTGAAACCGGAGCCCCCTCATGACCGCCGCCCGCGAACAGCATGTGCTGAAGGTGTCCATCGCGGCGACGGTGCTGATCGGCGCGATCGGCGTGGGCTTCGGCGTGCTGTCCGGGTCGCTGTCGATCCTGTTCGACGGCGTGTTCGGCGCGCTCGACGCCGCCATGACCGGCCTGTCGCTGCTGGTGTCCCGGCTGATCGCGCGCGAGGCCAGCCAGCGCTTCCAGATGGGGTTCTGGCATCTGGAGCCGCTGGTGCTGGCCGTGAACGGCGGGCTGCTGACGGTGATCTGCTTCTACGCCTTCGTCAGTTCGGTGATGGCGCTGTTCTCGGGCGGGCACGAGCTGTCGTTCGACTGGGCGCTGATCTACGCCGCGGTCGTGACCGTGATCTGCCTCGCCATGCTGGCCTATGTGCGCAAGGCCAACCGCAGCATCGGCTCGGCGCTGATCGCGCTCGACGTGAAAAGCTGGCTGATGAGCTGCCTGATCTCGCTCGCGCTGCTTGTCGCCTTCGGCGCGGCCTGGGCGCTGTCGCGGGCGGGCTACGGCGACTGGACGCGCTACGCCGACCCTGCCCTGCTCGCGATCCTCACCGCCGCGCTGCTGCCGGCGCCGGCCTCCACCGTGATCGCGGCGGTGAAAGAGATCCTGCTGGTCGCGCCTGAGGATCTGAACCGGCTGGTGCGGGAGGCGGCGGAGGCGGCCTCCGAGCGGCACGGCTTCCTCGGCTGCCGCAGCTATGTGGCGAAGGTCGGCCGCTCGCGGGTGATCGAGGTCTACCTCATCGTGCCCGAAGACCGCCCGATCGGCTCGATCGCGGAGCTCGACGCCATCCGCGCCGAGATTGGCGAGGCCATCGGCGGCGAAGGCCGCGACCGCTGGCTCACCATCGCCTTCACCGGCGATCCGAAATGGGCCGACTGAGCGCCCCCGTCCGAAGGACAACTACCGGCGCGCGCCGCCCGGGCGCATGATCGGCGCCGCGCGCCCTCAGGCTCTCACGGGTCGGGCGCGCCCGACCCAACGCCGGCGCGAACGACCGGCGGCGCGAAGGCTCCGGGGAGTGGACGCCATGACGACACATGCGACAGCAAGACATGCGACGACGGCGTATGCGGCGCTCGCCGCCCTGCTGATCCTCGGGCCGTCGGGCGCGCGGGCCGATCCCGCCGGCCAGTGGAGCACGCCCAAGGCGCGGGTGACGATCAGCGACTGCGGCGGCGGGTTCTGCGCCACCGTGACCGCGCTGAAGGAGCCCAACGACGAGGCCGGACGCCCCAAGCTCGACCGCAACAATCCCGACAAGGCCAAGCAGAGCCGGCCGATCGTGGGCCTCACGATCCTGAGCGGCATGCGGCCGAGCGGGGACCAGTGGCTGGGGCAGATCTACAATCCCGAGGACGGGCGCACCTACAAGGCCTATGTGACGGAGCAGGGCGCGACCCTGAAGGTGCAGGGCTGCGCGCTCGGCGGCCTCGTCTGCAAGACGCAGGTCTGGAAGCGCGACTGACGGGAACGCGCGGCTGAGCCGCCGGCTCACGCCAGCGCCGCCAGCCCCTTCCGTAAGAGATCGCCGTCGAGCGCCGCGAGCCGTTCGTCGATCTCCCCATGGGTCGCGCGCCAGATCGGCATGGCGGCGGACAGCGTGGCGAGGCCGGCGTCGGTCAGCGTCAGCCGCCGGCCCCGACGATCCGCGGGATCGACCGCCGCGATCAGCAGCCCCCGCCGCTCCAGCGGCTTCAGGTTCGCGGTCAGCGTGGTGCGGTCCATGGCGAGCAGGCTCGCCACCGCGCCGATCGAGGGCGGCGTCTCCCGGTTCAACGCGTGCAGCAGCGAGAACTGGCCGCTTGTGAGCCCGACCGGCTTCAGCGCCTCGTCGAAGCGGCGGGCCAGCGCCCGCGCCGCCCGCTGCGCCGCCAGACACAGGCAATGGTCCTTCACGAACAGGGTCGATTCGAACGGAACGGCGTCGGTCTTTGACATGGGCTATTTATGTTGATATCAACTCAACTAGTCAATCACGATCGGGGCCCTACCCCGGCGCGACGCTTTTGGAAACGCACACGAGCCCCAAGGAGACGCACAGCCATGGCCTATCTCGAAGGTTTCATCGTCGCCGTTCCCGCCGCCAGCAAGGAGGCCTATCGCGCGCTGGCCCTGCGCTGCGCGCCGCTGTTCCGGGAGTTCGGCGCCACACGGCTGGTGGAGGCCTGGGGCGACGACGTGCCGGACGGCCGGATCACCGACTTCCGGCGCGCGGTGAAGGCGACGGAGGACGAGGTGGTGGTGTTCTCCTGGATCGAATACCCGTCGCGGGAGGTCCGCGACGCCGCACAGACGAAGATCATGAACGACCCGCGCATGGCGGAGCTCGGCGCCGAGATGCCGTTCGACGGCAAGCGCATGATCTTCGGCGGCTTCGCCGCGCTGGTGGACGAGGGCCGCGCGGAGGGCGCGACCTATGTGGACGGCATGGTCGCGCCGATCGCGCCCGACCGGAAGGACGACTACCTCGCGATGTGCCGGTCCCATGCCGCCATGTTCGCCGAGCACGGAGCGCTGCGCGTGGTGGACGCCTGGAGCGACGACGTGCCGGACGGCGAGGTCACCGACTTCAAGGGCGCCGTGAAGGCCGAGGGCGACGAGGCCATCCTCTTTTCCTTCATCGAGTGGCCGTCGAAAGCCGTGCGCGACGCCGGCTGGGCCAAGGCCATGGCCGACCCGCGCATGGGACCGGACGCGGGCGCCCTGCCCTTCGACGGCAAGCGCCTGATCCACGGCGGCTTCGCCACGCTCGTGGACGCGTGATCCGCCGTTGTCCCGCGCCCCCGGCCTAAGCCAGACTGGCGGCGTCGCCCTCCGCCCGGAACGGATTCGCCATGCTCCGCCCGTCTCTCGCCGGCCTCGCGCTCGCCCTCGCCTGCGCGCTCCCGCCGCCGGCCGCCGCGCAGCAGCCGACCGCCGCGCCGCAGCGGCTCGTCGCGCCCAACGGCTGGACCCCGTCGGGGAACGCGGCGACGGGAACGATCTACTTCCGGTGCGAGGCGGCGGCCTGCGTTCCCGGCTCGCTCGTCAGCGCGAAGCGGCAGCCGGACGGGCCGCAGGAGCCGCTCGCCGCGTTCCGCGCCAATGTGGAGCAGCGCGGCGCGGCGGTGCTGCAGGCGGGCGGCGGAGCCTATCGCTCGTTTAAGGTCGTCACGGTCTACGCCAAGGAGGTCGCGCCCCTCCGCGCCCAGATCGCGGTCTGGGTCATCAGCCGCGCGGACGGCGGAGCGGAGCCGACCGCGCTTGCGCTCGTCTCCTACGGACAGACCCGCTTCACGCTGGTCTCCACCGGAAAGGACGAGGCCACGGTGCGCAGGAACATCGAGACGATGCTTCCCGCGCCCTTCTTCCTGACGGCCCCGAACGACGCCGCCAAGGGCCGTCGCTGAGCCAAACCCGCCGCCCGAAACGCAAAACGGCGGCAGGGTCGCCCCGGCCGCCGTGTCGCGATGAGTTCGTCGTGAGACGTCAGTCGCGCAGCGCCTTCAGGGCGTCGCGGCCGGCGTATTTCGCCACTTCGCCGAGCTGCTGCTCGATGCGCAGGAGCTGGTTGTACTTGGCGAGCCGGTCGGAGCGGGCGAGCGAGCCGGTCTTGATCTGCCCGCAATTGGTGGCGACGGCGAGGTCGGCGATGGTGGAGTCCTCGGTCTCGCCCGAGCGGTGCGACATCACCGCCGTGTAGCCGGACCGGTGCGCCAGATCGACGGCGGCGAGCGTCTCGGTCAGCGAGCCGATCTGGTTCACCTTCACGAGGATCGAGTTGGCCGTGCCCTTGCGCACGCCCTTGGCGAGCCGCTCAACGTTGGTGACGAACAGGTCGTCGCCCACGAGCTGGCACTTCTTGCCGACGAGCTCGGTGAGCGCCGTCCAGCCGTCCCAGTCGTCCTCGGCCATGCCGTCCTCGATGGAGACGATCGGGTAGTTGTCCACGAGCTTGGCCAGATACTTGGCCTGCTTCTCGGGCGAGCGCTTCTTGTCCTCGCCCTCGTAGACGTATTCGCCGTTCTTGAAGAACTCGGTCGAGGCCACGTCGAGGGCGATGTAGACGTCCTTGCCCGGCGCGAAGCCGGCCTTCTCGATCGCCTTCACCACGAAGTCGAGCGCGGCCTCGGCGGAGGGAAGGTTCGGCGCGAAGCCGCCCTCGTCGCCCACATTGGTGTTGTGGCCGGCGTCCTTGAGCGCCTTCTTCAGGGTGTGGAAGATCTCCGCGCCGGTGCGCAGGGCCTCCGAGAAGGTCGGCGCGCCGACCGGCATGATCATGAATTCCTGGAAGTCGATCGGGTTGTCCGCATGGGCGCCGCCGTTGACGATGTTCATCATCGGCACCGGCAGCACGCGGGCGGAGGCGCCGCCCACATAGCGGTAGAGCGGCAGGTCGGCGGCTTCGGCCGCGGCCTTCGCCACCGCGAGCGACACGCCGAGAATGGCGTTGGCGCCGAGGCGGGACTTGTTCGGCGTGCCGTCGAGCGCGATCAGCGTCTCGTCGATCTTCACCTGCTCCTCGGCGTCGAAGCCGCCGATGGCGTCGAAGATCTCGCCGTTCACCGCGTCGACCGCCTTGGTGACGCCCTTGCCGAGATAGCGATCCTTGTCGCCGTCGCGCAGCTCCACCGCCTCGTGGGCGCCGGTGGAGGCGCCGGACGGCACGGCGGCGCGGCCGGAGGAGCCGTCCTCCAGCACCACGTCGACCTCGACGGTCGGATTGCCGCGGCTGTCCAGGATCTCCCGGGCGAGAATGTCGACGATGGCGGTCATGGGGACGGCGGCTCCGGTCTCGCGTTCAGAAAGGTGCGCGGCACGTCTAGCCCAAGCGCCGCCTCTCGAAAAGGTCGCGCATCGCCTCGCGCGGCATTATGCCAGACACGGATTTCGAGGAGACTTCGCCCCATGACCGACCTGCAGCTCGGCCGCGCCGTCGGCCTGCCCGCCTCCCCGGACGAGGCCGATCTCGACCGGGTGCCCAATCCCCACCCGGACGTGGACTACGTGGCCCGCTTCACCGCGCCCGAGTTCACCTCGATCTGCCCGGTGACGGGCCAGCCGGATTTCGCCCATCTCGTCATCGATTACGTGCCCGACCAGTGGCTGGTGGAGTCGAAGTCGCTGAAGCTCTATCTCGGCGCGTTCCGCAATCACGGCGCCTTCCACGAGGACTGCACGGTGGCGATCGGCAAGCGGCTCGCGGAGACGCTTGCGCCCCGCTGGCTGCGCATCGGCGGCTACTGGTACCCGCGCGGCGGCATCCCGATCGACGTGTTCTTCCAGATCGGCGAATTGCCGAAAGGCGTCTGGGCGCCGGACCAGGGCGTCGCGCCCTATCGCGGCCGGGGCTGATCCCGGCCGGTCAGACGGCGAGCCTCGCGCCGTCCGGCGTCACGACGCGCACGCCCGCCTCCTCGCAGCGGGCGGCGAACTCCGGCGGCGGCGCGCCGTCGGACAGCAGCAGGTCCACTTCGGACAGGCCGCACACCTTCACCGGCGCCTCGCGGCCGAACTTGCTCCGGTCCGCGATCACCCAGGCCTCTTCCGCCTGCGCCATGGCCACGCGGGCGAATTCGGCCTCGAACAGGTGGAAGTCCCCAAGCTCGCCGCCGCGGGTGATGCCCCCGACCGAGATCAGCGCGTAGCGCACATGGAACTGGCGGATGAACTCCAGCACCGAGGGGCCGAACGCCGCCGCGTCCTCGCCGCCAAGCTCGCCGCCCGCCATGAACACGCGGTTGCCGTTCCTTGCCGCGAGCCGGTGGGCGATGGGCGCGGAATGGGTGACGATCGTCAGCCGCGCATGGGCCCCGAGCGCTTCCGCCACGTAGGCCGAGGTGGTGCCGTTGTCGAGGATCAGGCTGTCGCCGTCGCGGATCCGGTCCCGGGCGAGCGCGGCGACCGCCCATTTGGATTCGTTGTTCACCGCCATCCGGCGCTGGAACGGCGGCTCCTCCACCGCCTCCGGCGCCATAACGCCGCCATGGAAGCGCAGCAGCGCGCCGGAATCGAGCATGGGCTGGATGTTGCGGCGGATCGTCTCCGTGGAGACGTCGAGCCGGGTCGCAAGCTCGGTGATGCTGAGGCTGCCGCGGGCGCGCACCGCCTGAAGAATGTCGGTCTGACGCTTCAGGGACATCGCCGCTCCCGAATCCTCGCCGGAAATCCACACAAAACCACGGCGACGCTAGCCCATCCGGCTCGCGCAGGCGAGATCGCGCATCTAAGACCGCAGAGGAGGCTCGAAATCCGCGCGCTTTAAATCAAAGTTCGTCGTTGTGGGGCCATGTGTTTCAACAATGGCGCCCTGTACGCGCGAGCGCGGGCGCGCTAGAGCAATGCCGCAGCGCAGCAATCCGTGTGGTCTTCATGTCGTCGCCGCTTCTCATCGCCCCTTCGATCCTCGCTTCCGACTTCTCCCGGCTCGGCGAGGAGACGCGCGACGTGGTGGCGGCGGGCGCGGACTGGGTGCATCTCGACGTGATGGACGGCCATTTCGTGCCGAACATCACCTTCGGTCCGGACGTCATCAAGCGCCTGCGGCCGTGGACCGACGCGGTGTTCGACTGCCACCTGATGATCGCGCCGGCCGATCCTTATCTGGAGGCCTTCGCCAAGGCCGGCTGCGACGTGATCTCGGTCCACGCCGAGGCGGGGCCGCATCTGGACCGCTCGCTGCAGGTCATCCGCGGCCTCGGCAAGAAGGCGGGCGTCGCCATCAACCCCGGCACGCCGGAAAGCGCGGTCGAGTACGTGCTCGACAAGATCGACCTCATCGTCGTGATGACGGTCAACCCGGGCTTCGGCGGCCAGGCCTTCATCCCCGCCATGGTGGAGAAGATCCGCCGGCTTCGGGCGCTGGTGGGCGACCGCCCCATCCGCATCGAGATCGATGGCGGCGTCACGCCCGAGACCGCCGGGGCCTGCGTCACCGCCGGCGCCGACGTGCTGGTGGCGGGCTCCGCCGTGTTCAAGGGCGGAACCCAGGCCTACGCCGGCAACATCGCCGCCATCCGCGCGGCCGCCGACGCCGCGCTGGGGCGGATCGCCTGACATGCCGCTTGAGGCGGTGATCTTCGACGTTGACGGCACGCTGGCCGAGACGGAAGAGACCCACCGCCAGTCTCTCAACGAGACCTTCGCCGCCTTCGGTCTGCCCTGGTTCTGGGATCAGGCCACCTATCGCCGCCTGCTGCGGGTGATGGGCGGCAAGGAGCGGCTGCGCCATTTCATCGAGCACGACCGCCCGCCCATGGCGGCGCAGGCGCTGGCGCGGTTGAACGACATCCACGCCGCCAAGAACGCCCGCTACGCCACCAAGGTGCGCGGCGGCGCGGTGAAGCTGCGGCCGGGCGTGGCGCGCCTGATCGACGAGGCGCGGGATGCGGGGCTTCGGCTCGCCATCGCCACCACCACCAGCCTGCCCAATGTGGAGGCCCTGCTGCAGGCGACGCTCGGCCTCACCGGACCGGACCGGTTCGACGTGATCGCCGCGGGCGACCTCGCGGCCCAGAAGAAGCCCGCGCCGGACATCTTCCTGCTGGCGCTGCGGCAACTGCGGCTGTCCGCCGAGCAGGCGATCGCGATCGAGGACACCGAGCAGGGCCTCGCCTCCGCCAAAGCCGCCGGCCTCGTGACGCTGGTGACGCCGAGCTTCTACAGCCTCGGACAGGACGTCTCAGCCGCCGACGCGGTGTTCGATTCGCTCGGCGAACCGGGCGCGCCCGCGCGCTGGCTGGCCGGTCAGGGGCGCGGCGCGACGCAGGTGTCTCCGTCGCTGCTCCGGGACCTCGCGGACGCCGCCTGACGCCGCCGCGCGCCGCTCAGGGGACGCGCGACGTCCCCCGCTCCTGCACGACGAAGCAGACGCAGCCGTCTTCGCCGACGACCGGGCTGTGCGGCTCGGGCCCGCGCGCCACCGCCACATCGCCCCGCACGTAGCGCCGGCCGCCGTCGGTGAATTCGCCGCGCAGCGCCAGCACGGCTTCGAGCCCCGCATGCCCGTGCTCGGGCACGATGGCGCAGGGCTCGCCCATCAGGAACAGGCCGTCGCACACGCCGTCGAACGGCAGGCGCGCCGCCCGGAACCCCGGCCCCGCGGGGCGCCAGTCGAGGGCGTCGAGCCCGGCTCCGGTCAGCCGGTACAGCGCCTCGGGCAGTTCGGGATCGCGCTCGATCGGCCGTCCCCGGCCGTAGTAGCCGCCGGCGTAGATCGCGGCCAGCATGTGGTCGCGCGCCGCGCGCAGCGGCCTCGGGCTCGGCATGGCGTCGATGTCCGCCCCCGCCGTGCGCTCCAGGGCGAGGACGGCGGCGCGGTTGGCGTCGGACAGCGCCAGATGCGCGCCCACCAGCGCATGCAGATGGGGCGACAGCGCGCCCGCGGCGTAAGCCGCCAGCAGCGCCTGCGTTTCATCCCGATCTGGTGGAGCGCTCTGGCCCACGATCCGCGCCTGTCACGTGTTCGCCGAAGACCGGCGTGCATAACCTCTTTGGGGTCTACGGGAAACCACCCGGCTGCGGATCAGGCGGAACGCGACGACGCCACCAAAGAGAGCGCCGCCCGCGACGGCCCGTCGCTTCCCATTCGCCGCCCGGCCCTCTAACGTGCGGCTCGCCACAGTTTACCTCATCTATTGAATGGGTTTCTTCATGCAGGTTCGCAGCGGTCTCGTCGACGCCATCGGCCGCACGCCACTCATCCGCCTGAACCGGGCCTCCGAGGCCACGGGATGCGAGATCCTGGGCAAGGCCGAGTTCATGAATCCGGGCCAGTCGGTCAAGGACCGCGCGGCGCTGTGGATCATCCGCGACGCGGAGAAACGCGGCGCGCTGCAGCCCGGCGGCGTCATCGTGGAAGGCACCGCGGGCAACACCGGCATCGGCCTCGCGCTGGTCGCCAACGCGCTCGGCTACCGCACGGTGATCGTGATCCCCGACACCCAGTCGGACGAGAAGAAGCAGATGCTGCGGCTCGCCGGCGCCGAGCTGGTGGAGGTGCCGGCCGTCCCCTACAAGGACCCGAACAACTACGTGAAGCTGTCCGGCCGCCTCGCCGAGGAGCTGGCGAAGACGGAGGCCAACGGCGCGATCTGGGCCAACCAGTTCGACAACGTGGCCAATCGCCAGGCGCACATCGACTCCACCGGCCCGGAAATCTGGGATGACCTCGACGGCAAGGTGGACGGCTTCGTCTCCGCCGTCGGCACCGGCGGCACGCTGGCGGGCACGGGCATCGCGCTGAAAGAGCGCTCCAGCCGCATCAAGGTGGCGCTGGCCGATCCCCCCGGGGCCGCGCTCTACAGCTACTACACCACCGGCGAGCTGAAGGCCGAAGGCTCCTCCATCACCGAGGGCATCGGCCAGGGCCGCATCACCGCCAACCTGGAGGACGCGCCGGTGGACTTCGCCTACCACGTGCCGGACGCGGAGGCGGTGCAGATCGTGTTCGACCTGCTGGAGCACGAGGGCCTGTGCCTTGGAGGCTCCAGCGGCGTCAACATCGCCGGCGCCATCCGACTGGCGCGCGAGCTCGGCCCGGGCCACACCATCGTCACGGTTCTCTGCGACTACGGCACCCGCTATCAGTCGAAGCTGTTCAACCCGGACTTCCTGCGCTCCAAGGAGCTGCCGGTTCCGGCCTGGCTCGAACGGCCCGGCGCGGTCGATCTGAACAAGGTGCTGCTGTGAGCAATCCCAACCTCGTCTCCACCGAATGGCTGAGCGAGCGGCTCGGCGATCCGGACGTGATCCCCGTCGACGGCTCCTGGTACCTGCCGGCGGCGAAGCGCGACGGCCCCGCCGAGTTCTTCGGCGCCCACATTCCCGGCGCGGTGTTCTTCGACATCAACACGGTGGCGGACCTCGCCACCGACCTGCCGCACATGCTGCCCTCGCCGGAGGTGTTCGCCGAAGCGGTCGGTAAGCTCGGGATCGGCGACGGCGCCACCGTGGTCGCCTATGACGGCGCCGGCCTGTTCGCCGCCGCCCGGGTGTGGTGGACCTTCAAGGTCTTCGGCGTGAAGAACGTCTACGTGCTGGACGGCGGACTGCCGAAGTGGAAGGCGGAGGGCCGCCCGATCGAGAGCGGCTCCGCGACCCGCGCGCCCGCGACCTTCACCCCGCGCTTCGACGCCGCCGCCGTGCGCAACGCCGACGACATCGCCGCCGGGCTGGAGAGCAAGGCGTTCCAGGTGATCGACGCCCGCCCCGCCGCCCGCTTCCGGGGCGAGGCGGCCGAACCCCGGCCGGGGCTCGCGAGCGGCCACATTCCGGGCTCGCTCAACGTGCCGTTCGATCAGGTGGTGAAGGACGGCCGGCTCGCCGACGAGGCGGCGCTGCGCGCGGCCTTCGAGGCGGCGGGCGTGGACGTCTCCGCCCCCATCGTCACCACCTGCGGCTCCGGCGTCTCCGCCGCGATCCTGGCGCTCGCTCTTGAGGGCGCCGGCGGCAAGGCCGAAGGCCTCTACGACGGCTCCTGGGCCGAATGGGGCGCCGGCCAGCGCCCCGTCGCGACCGGCCCCGCGAAAGGCTGACCGGCGGCGCCAACGCTCTCTTCCTTGTCCCGCTCTTCCCTTGTCCCGGCCTTGAGCCGGGACCCAGAGCCGCTGACGGTTCAGGATCAAGCGTCGCGCGTAGAGATCATCTGGCCCGCGCCGGCGCGTCAGGCTCAAGCCCGACCACGTGCGCGGTTTATTCTGCCGGCGTCGACGTTTCTGGGTCCCGGCTCAAGGCCGGGACAAGTGGGTGCGTGCCGGCCTGCCGGTTTCACCTGTTCAGCGACGAGCTGCAGGCGGTGAAAGTCCTCGGAACACTGAGCGTCGGCACCTCTTCCTTGTCCCGGCCTTGAGCCGGGACCCAGAACCGCTGGCGGTTCAGGATAAAGCCTCACGCGTAGAGATCATCCGGCCAGCGCCGGCGCGTTAGGCTCAAGCCCGATGACGCGCGCGGTTCATTCCGCCGACGTCGACGTTTCCGGGTCCCGGCTCAAGGCCGGGACAAGTGGGTGCGCGCGGCATGTTTCGAGCGTGACCGCCCGCCTTGCGACCGCAGTCGCCCTCTCCCTCACACCAGCCGGCTCTGCTCCAGCGCGGCTTCGACGAAGCTTGCGAACAGCGGGTGCGGCTCGAAGGGGCGCGATTTGAGCTCCGGGTGGAACTGGACGCCCACGAACCACGGGTGGTCCTCATACTCCACGATCTCGGGCAGCAGGCCGTCCGGGGACATGCCGGAGAAGATCAGGCCATTGGCCTCCAGCCGGTCGCGATACGCGGCGTTGACTTCGTAGCGGTGGCGGTGGCGCTCCCAGATGTCGTCGGAGCCGTAGATCTCCGCCACCCGCGAGCCGCGCTTCAGCCGGGCCTCATAGGCGCCGAGGCGCATGGTGCCGCCGAGGTCGCCGTCGGCGCGGCGGCTTTCCAGCTGATTGCCCTTGGTCCACTCGGTCATGAGGCCGACCAGCGGCTCGGGCGTCGGGCCGAACTCGGTGGAGTTGGCGTCGGGGATGCCGGCGAGGTTCCGCGCCGCCTCGATCACCGCCATCTGCATGCCGAAGCAGATGCCGAGATAGGGCACCTTGCGCTCACGCGCGAAGGTGGCGGCCCTGATCTTGCCCTCCGCGCCGCGCTGGCCGAAGCCGCCGGGCACCAGAATGCCGTGCACGTGCTCGAGGAACGGCGCGGGGTCCTCGTTCTCGAAGATCTCGCTCTCGATCCAGTCGAGGTTCACCTTCACGGTGTTGGCGATGCCGCCATGGGCCAGCGCCTCGGACAGCGACTTGTAGGCGTCCTTCAGCCCCGTGTACTTGCCGACGATGGCGATGGTGACCTCGCCCTCGGGGTTCTTCACCCGGTGGGTGACGGTGCGCCAGCTGGCGAGATCGGGCGCGGCGCCGGGCTCGATGCCGAAAGCGCGCAGCACCTCGGTGTCGAGCCCCTCGCGGTGATAGGCCTCCGGCACGTCGTAGATCGTGTCCACGTCGCGGGCCTCGATCACGGCGCTCTCGCGCACGTTGCAGAACAGGCCGAGCTTGCGGCGCTCGTCGGCGGGAATCGGCCGGTCGCAGCGGCAGAGCAGGATGTCCGGCTGGATGCCGATGGAGCGCAGCTCCTTCACCGAATGCTGGGTCGGCTTGGTCTTGAGCTCGCCCGCGCTCGGAATCCACGGCAGCAGGGTGAGGTGGATGTAGATGGCGTCGCCGCGGGGCAGGTCGTTGCCGAGCTGGCGGATGGCCTCGAAGAACGGCAGGCCCTCGATGTCGCCCACCGTGCCGCCGATCTCCACCAGCACGAAATCCACGCCCTCGTTGCCGTCCAGCACGAAGGTCTTGATGGCGTCGGTGACGTGGGGAATCACCTGCACGGTGCCGCCGAGGTAGTCGCCCCGGCGCTCCTTGGCGATGATGTTCTGGTAGATGCGGCCGGTGGTGATGTTGTCCTGCCGGGTGGCGGCCTTGCCGGTGAAGCGCTCGTAATGGCCGAGGTCGAGGTCGGTCTCGGCGCCGTCGTCGGTGACGAACACCTCGCCGTGCTGGGTCGGGCTCATGGTGCCCGGATCGACGTTCAGATAGGGGTCGAGCTTGCGCAGCCGCACCGAGTAGCCCCGCGCCTGCAGCAGCGAGCCGAGCGCGGCCGAGGCGAGGCCCTTGCCGAGCGAGGACACGACGCCGCCGGTGATGAAGACGTAACGGGCCATTCGCTCTCTTCCGCCTGAAGGCCGGCCGCGCGCCCGCGCGCCGCTCCGCGCCGCCGGCGAAGAACCGGCGAGGCGGGCGTCGCGCGGCCCGGCGGCGGGCCTGATCCCAACTCGAAAAAACGACGCCGCCCTCCCCCGGCCGCAAGGGGTCGGGAGCGAGAAAGCCTCGTCATGTTGTCTGGGGCCTCTTCCTACATCGGCGCCGCGCGCAAGGAAAGCCGTCCGGCGCCGAAGGCGTGAACGGTCGCTCATGTTCGCGCCACGATTGGGGGCCACAGCGGGCTTCGGGCGGGAGGACCCAAGGGGTTTGCCCTTCGGGAGCGCCCCGCCTACTCTCCGCCGCACCGTTTCAAAGACGCGAAGCCCCCGTTCCCAAGGCGCCGCCGATGCCCCTGCCCTGCCTGCGCCGCGCCGTCCTGATTCTCGCCTCGAAAGCCACGGCTCTGCTGTGCGCCATGGCGCTCGCGCTGACCACGCTTACGGTCCCCGCCGCGGCCCAGGCGCCCGGCGGCGGCTCCATCATCCGCGACGCGGAGATCGAGGGCCTGCTGAAGGATTACATGCTGCCGATCTACCGCGCGGCGGGCGTGAACCCCGGCGCGGTCGAGATCGTCATCATCAACTCCCGCGTGTTCAACGCCTTCGTGGCCGACGGGCGGCGCATCTTCGTGAACATCGGCACGCTGCTCGATTCGAAGACGCCGAACGAGGTGATCGGCGTGCTGGCGCACGAGACCGGCCACATAGCGGGCGGGCATCTGGCGCGGCTGCGCCAGCGGCTCGACAGCGCCCAGACCATGGCGATCGTCGCCATGCTGCTGGGCGCGGGCGCGATCGGCGCGGGCGCCGCCGGCGGCGGGCTGGACCGGGGCGCGGGCAACGCCGCCATCGGCGCCGCCATGGCGCCGCAGGAAATGATCATGCGCTCGCTGCTGTCCTACCAGCGGGCGGAGGAGCAGGCGGCCGACCGGGCGGCGGTGAACTACCTCACCAAGACGGGCCAGTCCGCCAAGGGCATGCTGATCACCTTCAAGCGCTTCGCCGACCAGATCGCCTTCTCCCAGCGCTTCATCGATCCTTACGCCCAAAGCCACCCGATGCCCCAGGACCGCATCCGGAACCTCGAGGATCTGGCGCGCAAGAGCCCCTATTTCGACACGCCGGACTCGCCCGCGCTGCAGGCGCGGCACGATCTGATGCGCGCCAAGCTCGTGGGCTTCACCGAGGGCCCGCAGGGCGTGGCGCGGCGCTACCCCTTGAGCGACCAGAGCCTGCCGGCGAAATACGCCCGCGCCATCTCCGCCTACCGCTCGTCCGCTCTCGACGGCGCCATCGGTCAGATCGACGGGCTGATCGCGGCGCAGCCCAATAATCCGTGGTTCCACGAGCTGAAGGGCCAGGCCTATCTGGAGAACGGCCGCGCGACGCTCGCCGTGCCGCCGCTCCGGCGCGCCATCGCTCTCGCGCCCGGCGCCACGCTGATCCGCACCATGCTCGGCCAGGCGCTGGTGGCGAGCAACGCGCCGCGGGACACCGACGCCGCCATCTCCGAGCTGACCAAGGCGACGGCGCGGGATTCGAAGAACGCGGACGGCTACCGCCAGCTCGCCCAGGCGCTGGCGCGCAAGGGCCGCATCCCCGAGGCCGACCTCGCCTCGGCGCAGGCCGCCTTCGCGACCGGCGACTACGGCACCGCCCGCCAGATCGCGGAGCGCGCCAAGCGCGCCTTCAAGCCCGGCACGCCGAACTGGCTGAAGGCCGACGACATCGCCTCCTATCGCCCGACCAAATTGAATTGACGCCCGCGCGCGGCGCGCCCACCACCGGCGCGCCGCGCGGAACACGCGCGCATCCCCGTTCAAGGAGTTTTCCCATGGCCGCACTCGGCAACGTCGCTCTCGCCGTCGCAGCCGGCCTCGTCGGCGCCGGCGCCACGGCCGCGCTCGCCGTCTTCGGCGTCCTGCCGACCGCCGGCGTCGTCGCGACGCCCGAGCGCGCCGCCATGGAGAAGCTGGTGCACGACTACGTGGTGCAGAACCCCGAGATCCTGCTCGAGGCCCAAAAGGCGCTGCAGACGCGGCAGGCGGCCCGCGAGGCGGCGGAGGCCCGCGAAAAGCTCGCCAGCAAGCCCGAGACGCTGGAGAACTCCAAGCTGCAGGCCGTGCTCGGCAACCCGGACGGCGACGTCACGCTGGTGGAGTTCTTCGACTACAACTGCGGCTATTGCCGCCGGGCGCTGGGCGACCTCAACGCGCTGATCGAAAAGGACCCGAAGCTGCGCGTGGTGCTGAAGGAGTTCCCAATCCTCGGCCGCGGCTCGGCGGAGGCGGCGCAGGTTTCGGCCGCGGTGAACCTGATCGCGCCGGACAAGTACAAGACGTTCCACGACGCGCTGCTGAGCGCGCAGGGCCAGGCCGACCTCGCCTCCGCCACGCGAGCCGCCACTGCGGCCGGCGTGGACGCCGCCGCGCTGGAGGAGGCCCTGAAGCGGCCGGAGGTGCGCGCCACCATCGAGGAGGCCTACGCCCTCGCCAGCCAGTTCGGCGTGGAATCGACCCCGGTCTTCATCGTCGGCGACGCCATCCTTCCCGGCGCCGTGGGCGAACAGGCGATCAAGTCTCGCATCGACGCCCTGCGCAAATGCGGCAAGACCGCCTGCTCCTGACGCCCGCTGAACTCCGCGACCGCGTCGACACCCTCTCCGCGCTCGCGCTGGCGGCTGCATCCGCTCAGCGCGTCCCATACTCGCTATCGCTTCAAGGTCCGCCGCCGGCGGTTGAAGCGGCGGACCTGGGGGCGTAACGGCCTTGCACCAGCCGAGCTGAAACGAACGCCGCAATGGCGGCCGACCGTCGTTTCCACGAAGCCGCAGGGGATCCACGGCCGCCGGCGGGGCTCCAGACGCGCGAAGGCCGCCGGGGACGTATCCGTCCCCGGCGGCCTTCGTCGAAGCCAGAAGGATCAGTCTTCGACGCTCTTGCGGGTCACGCGCACGGTGCGGCGGGCCTTGGGAGCGGCGGGGGCGACGCCCTCGTCGGTCTCGTCGGTCTCGGACTTGCGCGCGTCATGGGCGTCGAAGGCGGCGGCGGAGCCGTCCTCGAAACCGCGGCGCAGCGAGTTGCCGACCGGGAGCAGCTCCTTGAGGAACACGGCGCCGAACACCACGCCGTAGGACACGCCGTAGGCGGTCTTGTAGGCGCCGGCGCTGACGGCCTCGCCGGTCTTGCCGGCGGCGGACTTGATCGACGTCGTGGCCGTGGAGCTCGCGCTGCCCACGTAGCCGGCGGCGGTCTCGAGGGCTTCGCTAAGGCTCGCCAGAGCGGCGTTGCGTTCCGGGGTTTCAGCGATGGTTTCGGACATGGTCGATCCTTTCGTCGGTCATGTGAGCGAGGGCCGATGCGCGCCCTGCGCGTTGGAGACGGGCGCCGGGGATGCCGGGCGCCCGTCGATGAGGGTGGATCAGGCGGCCCGCTCGCCGGTCGCGGCGAACTGCAACTGCACGTCGTCGATCGCGTCGCGGACGTCCGACATCATCTGGGGACGGCGCGCCCGCTCCACCAGCAGCCAGATCGCGCCGACCGCCATGTAGGCGAAGAACACGCCCGCCAGCACGCTGTCGGAGGCGCTGATCGGCGGGAACAGCTCGCTGCCGGGAAGGCCGAAGGTGCCGAGCAGCGGCAGGATCATGAAGGCGACGCCGCCGACCGCGTAGAGCACGGCGCGCACGGTGAGCCGACCGATCGAGCGCAGGTAGATCGGGGCCGCGATGGTGATCAGCAGGTAGACCAGGATGAAGCCGAAGCTGCAGGCCGTGCCGAAGGCGCCCTGGGCCTCGAACGGACCCATGCCGCCGAGATAGACCGCAGTGGGCGCGGCGAAGGTGATCAGCGCCGACACGATGACCGCCACATGGGGCGTGCGGTTGGTCTCGTGCGCCGAGCCGAGCGACTCGTAGAACAGGCCGTGCTGCGCCATGGAGAAGATGATGCGGGCGGTCGAGTTGATGGCCGCCAGCGTGCAGGCGAAGAAGCTCAGCAGCACGCCGATGGTGATGACGGTGCCGAGGCCGCTCCAGCCGAGGCTGGTGGCGAGATAGTCGAGCGGCGCCTCGGAGGTCGCGAGCGACTCCGACGAACCCTTGAAGCCCACCACGACCACATAGGCCATGAAGATGAAGAACACGCCGGAGAACAGCACGCTCTGGGTGATCGAGCGCGGGATCGAGCGCAGCGGGTCCTTGGCCTCGTCGCCGAGCGACGCGGAGCTCTCGAAGCCGGAGAAACCGAACACCGCCAGCATGACGCCGACCAGGATGCCGCTCGGGGCCGCGTCCTTCAGCGTGAGCTGATCGGCGTCCACCTCGAAGCCGTGCGCGTTCCAGATGATGACGCCGAGCACGATGATCGACGCGATCGCCACCGCCTCGAACACGAGCATCGTCTTGGCGGAGAGCTGGATGTTGCGGCAGGCGATCCAGCAGGACAGGCCCGCGCCGACGAAGAACAGGCCGATGGTGGGCACCTGGATGCCGAAGGCCTTGCCGAGCAGGATGTTCGACACGATGGCGAGGCCGCACAGCGTGGACATGCCCGTCAGGGTGTAGGCGAAGGCGAGAGCCCAGCCGCCCAGCACGCCCGCGCTCGGCCCGAGCCCCTGCACGATGTAGCTGTAGAGCGAGCCCGGCGACGCCGAGCGCGTGGCGAACTGGTTGACGTTCAGGCTGACGAGATAGAGCCCGAGCATGCCCAGCAGGAAGCTCATCCACGCGCCGTTGCCGGCGGTGGCGAAGATCAGGCCGAACACAGCGGCCGGCACGGTCGACGGCGCGATCACCGAAACCGACTGAGCCAAGACTTCAGGATAGGAAAGAACGCCGCGACGAAGACCCGACGGCGCAGGATGAACGCGCTCTTCGGCGGCGTTGCTGGTCACTGAAGGCAAGGCTTGCGGGGACATGATCGATGATCGCCTCTTGATCTGATGGTGCGGCGCCGTGCGGCGGGGCGAGCTCGAACCGAAACAGATCTCCGCGCGCGCCTCACGCCACCCGCCGAAGAGGCGGACGGAATGGAGCGCGCTCAAAGGCGCGTCGGTTCAGTTTTACGGTCTCGGATGAAGAGAGACCCCCTCTCTTCGTCGTGAACAACACTGTCATTAACGTGTCATGGACCGCAATGCGACAAATAATTCCGCATAGCGGCAAACTCTTTTTCGAAGAGCCCGCGACGACCGCAAATAACCATCGACTGTCTACTAGGGAGGTAGACATTTTTCCCAGGCGAACGGGAGTGATCAGCTCACCGTGAGCTGCTCACCATTCGCGCTTCGTCCCTTGCGTCGATCGCCATCGGGAGAAGCCTTGGCGTTGCCGGCCCGCGAACCCTGTCCGCGAGCCGACCGATCGCGTCCGCCGCGCCTCAGCGCGCCGGGGCCGCCAGCAGAAGCTTTTCCTTCTCGGCGCGCAGGGCCGAGGCCCGGCGCAGCGGCAGCAGACCGTTGCCCACCGCGAGAAGACCGCCGATCTGGTTGAAGATCATCGAGTGCATCACGCCGAAACCACCAAAGAACGCGCCGGCGATGCAGATGACGTTCGGAACGATGACCAGTCCCCAGCTGCGGTTGATGTTGGCGTGAAGCTGGGTGGACACGTCGTGCAGCTGCAGAAGCTTCACGAGGCTGTCCTCCATCAGCACCACCTGGGCGGTGTCGGTGGCGATGCTGGAGGCGCCGCGCAGGGAGATCGACACGTTCGCGGTCTTGAGCGCGATCGAGTCGTTCACGCCGTCGCCGATGAAGCAGACGGTGCGGCCTTCCTTCTGCAGCATCTCCACATAGCGGGCCTTGTCCTGCGGCAGCACTTCGGCGAAGTGCCGGTCCATGCCGAGACGCTCGGCGAGCTTGCGCGTCGGCTGCTCGTGGTCGCCGGAGATGATGGCGAGGTGCTTGGCGCCGCGGGCGCGCAGACCCTTGATGATCGCCGCCGCTTCCGGCCGCTCGGCCGCCTGAAGCTCCAGCGCGCCGCCGAGCTCGCCGTCGACGCCGACCATCACCAGCGAATGGCCTTCCTCGTGCGCGGCGTCGATCTCCGCCTGCAGCGCGGACGGCAGCGCGATGCCCTCATGCTGCATGTAGCGGGCGCTGCCGACGCGCACCACATGGCCCTCGACCTCGACCGTGATGCCGTAGCCCACGTCGTACTTGCTGTCGTCGGTCTTCGGGATGTCGAGCTTGAGCGCGTGCGCCTTGTCGATGATCGCCTTGGCGATCGGATGGCTGAAGCGGTTCTCCGCCGCCGCCGCCCAGGCCAGGATCTGCGCCTCCGAATAGGGACCGTAGGTCAGGATGCGACCCACCTCCGGCCGCTCGCGCGTCAGGGTGCCGGTCTTGTCGAACAGGAAGGTGTCGACCTTGCGCAGGGCCTCCAGCGCGCGGCCGTCCTTGACGAGGATGCCGTGCTCGGCGCTCAGCGTGAGCGAGCTCAGCATGGCGATCGGCGCGGCCATGCGGATGCCGGTGCCGAGGTCGCAGTTCACCACCGCGGTGGCGCTGGCGACGCCGGTGGTGGCGAGGCCGAGCGCGCCGAGCGCGAGCGTGGGCGCCACGGCCTTGTCGGCCAGCTCCTCGCCGCGGGACTGGGACTTCAGCTTGTAGCCCGCGGTGTCGTTCAGGATCTGCGCCAGCTTGGCGGAGGTGGTCTGGTCGCCGGCGCTGGTCACCGCCACGCGCACCTTGCCGGCGATGACGGTGGTGGAGGCGAGCACCTTGTCGCCCTTCAGCTTCTCCACGGGGGCGGATTCGCCGGTCAGCGTGTGCTGGTCGATCATGGCCATGCCGTCGACCACCTCGCCGTCCACCGGCACCGCCTCGCCGGTGTGGACGATGATGACGTCGCCGACCTTGAGCCGCTCCAGCGGCGTCTCCACCTCGGCCCCGTCCACGTCGAGCCAGACGAAGCGCGGCTGCTTGCCGAAGACGTTGAGCAGCATCTTCTTGCTGTCGTCTTCGGTCTTCTGCACCAGCTTGCGGGAGACCGCGAGCGTGAAGCCGAGCACGGTGCCGGCCAGCACCTGGTTGGTGGCGAGGCAGGCGGAGACGACGATCGCGTCCAGCACGTCCACGCCGAGCCGCTTCTCCTTGAACAGCACGTCGTAGGCGCTCTTGAAGCTCGGCAGCACCGAGAACAGGAACACCGCCGCGCTGACCGGCGCGAGGCCGGGCACGAAGAAGCGGCTCGCGGCCGCGAGCGCCACCGACGCGGTCGCGATCGGCAGGTCGAGATCGACCGGCGACACCGGCGTCTCGCCGGTCGTCGCCACCACATGGTCGAGCAGCCCGACCAGCTGGTCGCGGCGGATCTCCTTCGGGTTGTAGTGGATCAGCACCGTGCCGGTGAGTTCGTTGGTGGCGTAGCGGTCCACGCCGAAGGTGTTCATGAACTCGCGCTCGATCGCCTGGGCGAGCTCGCGCCGGCGCAGCAGCGCGGCGTTGTGCAGGCGGATGCGCCCGACGATCTCGCTGCGCACGGTCCAGGACGACAGCCGGCGGCCGTAGCGCTGAAGCTTCAGGGATTTCGAGGTTCCGAGATCGAAGTCCTCGGGGAACAGCAGCGCCTCGCCGTCCACGCCGCCCGCGAGCGCGCGGCTCAACTCAGCGACGCGGGGATCGCCCTTGGCGAGCGGGGCGTCGAAGGTGACCTGCGCCGCATACTTCTGGGCGTCGATCGCCACCTGCGTCACGCCGGGCGCCCGGAAGGCGCGCTCGAAGAAGCTGCGGGCGAAGGCGTCGCGCGGGCTTGCGAACAGCGCCGGGCTTTCGAACTGCACCACCCGCGGCGCCGGGAACGCGATCTTCAGGCCCGCGGCCGCATCAGGCGCGCTGGCGCGTCCGCGGCGCGGCTTCGCGACCGAAGCCGTTTTGAGCGGCGCGGCGCGCTGCGAGGTCGAGCGGGGCGCGCGGGCGGTCGCGGAACGCGAGGTGGTGCGGGTCAGCGTCATGATGGTCTGGAAAGCTCGCTCGACGTAAAAGTATGAGGATGTGCGGAAAATCAGGACTTCGCAGCGTCGGTCGGCGCCCGCGAGGCGTCGCGCCGCTCGGCGCGGCGGTCCTCCACCAGCTCCTTCCGCTCCAGCAGGACGCGCGCCGCGGCGGCGTAGGCGTCGCCGAACACCTCGCCGGCGCGGCCGAGGCCGCCCTGCACCAGGGACGCGAGGCCGCGGGCCAGCGACGACGGAGACGGCCGCCGGCGGAAATCGATCTCGTAGCGCGGGTTCACCAGCCGGGCCGGCGGGCGCGACCGGCGGGCCGGCGCATGATCCTGGGCAGACTTCGTCATCGCGCCGCCATCCTTCGCTGCGGAACCGTGCGTGGGGAGAGCGCCGCGCGGGACGGCGCCCTCCGGTGATCAAACGGCGGAATCGCGCGTGACGCGGACGGTCTTGCGGGCGCGGGGCGAGGCCGGCTTGGCCTTCTCGGCCTGCGCCTCGAGCTCCTCGTCCAGCTCGTCGCCGACCGCGGGGGCCTTGGCCGCGCGACGCGACGCGACGGCGTCGATCGCAGCCTCCGCGCCTTCCTCGAGACCACGGCGGACGGCGCTCTCCTCCGGCAGCAGCTCCTTCAGGAACACCGCGCCGAACACCACGCCGAAGGACACGCCATAGGCCGCGTGATAGGCGCCGGCGCTGACGCCGGCCTTGACCTTGCGCGCCGCCGCCTTCGCGGACTCGGACGCGTCGGAGCTCGCCTCGCCGATCGTCTCGGCGGCGGCCTCGAGCGCCTCCCCGAGGACCGAGAGCGGGCTGTTGTCGGTGGCGTCTGCCGTGGCGGTCGTCATGTGCCGTTTTTCCCTAGCCGTCCTGAACACTCGATCCGCGCGCCCGCGGAGCGGACGGGCGCACGGGCGCCCTTCGGCGCGAAACGCGATGGTCCGTCGCCCGGCGGGGCTCGAACCACAGGAGGAGGCCGCCTTCAGCGGCGCCCGAAACAGGTCACGCAACACTCCGCCCACAATTGCTGCATCGCGTCAAAGGTAGCGTTTGACAGCCGGCGAAACTCCACCCTATGTTGCATCATACTATCTATCTTATAGATTGTGTGGAATATGGGTATCAACATGGCCTTGTGTTGTCAAACTGTCGCAAGCGCGGAGCCATCGCCGGAAACCCGGCGCCGGCCCTGCTTCCCGTTTGGCGCGCAGGCCGGATATCTCCATGTTTTTCAATCCGTTGATCGCGCCGCTCCCGGCGCCCGCCGTCTCCGGCCTTACCCCGGCTCGGCGTCGTAAAACCGCAACAGGATTAGTCTACGTGTCTGCTGGAATGACGCAACAGCGGCACACGACGCGGCCCTCCCGGACGACTTGGTCGGCCCCGCGCCCGCTTCCTGCAGAGGCCGCATCATCGTGATCACAGCCGAGCGCGCGCAAAAGCGCACCGACACCCGGGAGACGCCGTCGCTGGCGCGCACCTCTCAGGTGCTTCGCGGGGTTCTCGTCAACAATCCGGACGTCCAGACCTTCACCATCGGCGACATCCTGACCGCCATCGGCACGGACCGGCCGGAAGCCTCCGTCATCCTGTTCACCGCGCCCTCCTTCCTGCCGATCAGCGACGCGCCGGGCTTCTCCGGCGTGGCCGCGGCGGCGGTGGGCGGGCATTACGCCACCGGCCGCTCCGAGCTGCGTCTGCCCAAGGCCCTGCTGGAGAAGCAGGTGCCGCGCCGCTCGCTCGCGGTGGCGATCCATCTGATCCTGCCGCTGGTGGACTTCGCCGAGAAGACCGTCCGCCCGAGGCTCGGCTGGGTGACGCATCCGATCTGCAAGCGCGTCATCGGCCTGCTGGTGTTCGTGCTGGCGCTCACCATGGCCTTCCCCATCATCGGCTTCGATCCGCTGCACGCGCTGTCCACCTTCGTGATCTCGCTGGGCTTCGCGGAGAAGGACGGTCTGGCGGTGCTGCTCGGCGTCGGCGTCGGCGTGCTGTCGCTCATTCTGGTCGCGGGCGGCAGCCTATCCTGGCGCGCCATGCGCTCGACCCTCGGCAAATGGCTGAAGAAGCTCGGCCGCAAGTTCGGCCTTCACGCCGTCGCCGCGTTCTGCGAACGGCGCGGGTGGCCCAAGCTCGCGGGCGCCTTGCGTTTCGAGCTGTCCGACGTTCTTCTGATGTGGGATCCGGAACGTCGCGAATCCGATCGGCGGCGTGACGACGCGGCTCGCCGCGCGGCCGATGTCACTGCGCGGCGCGACATCCGCGACGCGCGCTCCGGCGGTTCCCGCAAGACGAAGACGGCGACATCTCTGACCTCGGGACTGACGGCCACCGCATGAAGCGCGAGAAGATCTATGAGTTTGCGGCGCTTCGGCCGCTGGACGACGACATCCGGCAGGCGATCGAAGACAACATCGAGAAGAACGCCCATCGCGCGCCGAAGGACTTCGAGTTCGGCTGGAACGAGGACGACGACCACCGGCTGCACATCATCATCGATCCGGTGGAGATCGAGGTGGAGTTCCTGAGCGAGACGGTCGAGGTGTTCGCCACCGCGCCGCTCTGGGCCAAGGTGGCCTTCACCGAGAAGCGCCGCACCGAGCTGCGCGATCTGGTGGAAAGCGTGCTCGCCGACTCCAACGTGGTCGCCGCGCGGGCCTAACACCACCGCGGCGCGCGGCGCTTGCGGGACTGGAACAGCAAAAGCCGGCGGATCCCTCAAGGATCCGCCGGCTTTGTTCGTTCACGCTCAGCCGTAGATCGAGGCCAGCAGCCGCGCCGCGCGGCGCTCCCGCTCGTTGGTCAGCCGCGCGAGCCCGCTCGCGTGCCGGGCGTAGATCACCGCCGAGCCGACGTTCGACAGCAGCCCCGCCTGCAGGCTGGTGAAGCCCGCCGTGAAGGCGCCCGCCACGCCGAGCAGGTTGACGGCGTAGAGCGCGCGGGTGTCGGCCGCGAGCCGGCCGCGGCGGCGGG
>NZ_JBHTMX010000026.1:0-25760 GCF_042679725.1 Methylopila musalis | reverse complement strand
GGAGGTCGAGTTCTTCGGACGGGAGGTCATCCCGCTCGTCCGCGAGCTCGAGGCCCGTCTCCCGCCGGTCGCCGCCACCGTCACGGCCGACGCCGCCGCCTAACGCCTCACCGTACCCACCCTCCGGCGCGACCGCGCCGTGCGCCCGACGCGCACGGCGAACGGGAGCCCGCGTCCTGATCAGGAGACCCCCCTCATGACCCTCGCACCCACGCCGGCGCGCCCCGTCGTTCCGGATGACGTCCCTCAAGGCGTTCCCGGCCCGGCGCGTCCTTCCGCGCCCGCCCATGTGATCCGCGACGACGCGGAGGCGATCGCGGTCGCCGAACGGCTGGCGGCCGACTTCGTCACCGGCGCCTCGCGGCGGGACGCGGAGCGGATCTGGCCGGTGGAGCAGCTCGACGCCTTCTCCCAGAGCGGGCTCTGGTCCATCAACGTGCCGAAGGCCTTCGGCGGGCCGGAAGTGTCCTACGCCACGCTCGCCAAGGTGATCGAGATCATCTCGGCGGCGGACCCGTCGATCGGCCAGATCGCCCAGAATCATCTCGGCGTGGTGGCCGCGATCCGCACGGTCTCGGACGAGGCGCAGCAGAGGCTGCTCTTCGCCGAGGCGCTGAAGGGAACGCGCTTCGGCAACGCCTTCTCGGAGTATCACTCGAAGCGCGCGGCGGAGTTCGAGACCACCTTCACCGACGATGGCGACCACGTTCGGGTCAACGGCCGGAAGTTCTATTCGTCCGGCGCCATTCTCGCCCATCTGGTGCCGATCGTGGCGCTCGATGACGAGGGTCGCGCCTGGTACGCGATCGCCGAGCGGGACGCGCCCGGCCTGACCGTGATCGACGACTGGTCCGCCTTCGGCCAGAAGACGACGCTGTCGGGAACCGTGATCCTCGATCAGGTGCGGGTGCCGAAGACCCATCTGGTCCCGGGCTACAAGGGCTACGATCGCCCGACCGCCGACGGCGCGATCTTCCAGATCATCCAGGTCGCGGTGGATGTGGGCATCGCGGCGGCGGCCGTCGCCGAGACGATCGATTTCGTGCGCGGCAAGTCGCGCGCCTGGGTCGACAGCGGCGTCGAGCGCGCCTCGGACGACCCCTACACGATCCAGGCCGTGGGCGATCTGACGATCCGGCTTCACGCGGCCCAGGCGCTGCAGGAGCGCGCGGGCCACGCGATCGATCGCGCGGTCGCGGACCCGACGGCGGAGAGCGTCGCCGCGGCCCAGCTCGCCACCGCCGAAGCCAAGGCGCTGTCCACCGAGATCGCGATCGCCGCCACCAACAAGCTGTTCGAACTCGCCGGCGCGCGCTCGACGCTGGCCGAGCACAATCTCGACCGCCACTGGCGCAACGCCCGCACGCACACGCTGCACGACCCGGTGCGCTGGAAATACGCCATCGTCGGCAACCACGCGCTCAACGGCGTCAACCCGCCGCTGCACGCCTGGAGCTGACCGGCTCGCTCCTCCCCGAAGACGACGGGCGACAGCGTCGACCCCAACATCAGCGAAGACCATGACCGACACAACGATCGGCGCCATTCCGGTGGGGACATCGGATCAGCCGCACATGCAGCGCGTCATCACCTGGCGGCACGCGTTCTGGATCACCGCGGGCGCCTCGCCGTGGGTTCTGTTCTCGATCGGCGCGGTCGCCGACACGGTCGGAACCCCCTCCATCCTCGTCTGGGCGGTGTCCGCCGTCATCGGCTTCCTCCAGCTGTTCCTCTACGCGGAGCTGGCCGGCGTCTTTCCGCGCAAGACCGGCGGCGGCTCGGTCTACGGCTCGGTCGCCTGGATCCGCTACGGCAAGGTGTTCGCGCCGATCAACATGGGCGCCTACTGGTTCGGCACCTCGACCTCGCTCGCGGTGCTCGCCTCGCTCTGCGGAAGCTACATCGTCTCCGCCTATTTCGCGGACACGGGCTTCGCGACGTTCAACCTGACGCTGCTCGACCTGTCCTCCGTGCTGCCCGGCATCACCTTCCAGCTGAACGGCACGATCGTCACCGGCATCGCCGTGCTGCTGTTCGTGTTCGCGATCCAGCACACCGGCATCCTGCGCGCGGCGAAGATCCAGAAGGTCATCGCCCTTCTGGCGCTCGTCCCGCTGGTGCTGCTGGCGATCACGCCGGTGGTCGGCGGCGCGATCGACTATGCGAACTTCTCGCCCTTCGAGCTGAAGGGCGGCGTGAGCTGGACGAGCCATGAGGGCGTCCTGCTGCTCGCCGGGGCGCTTCTGGTCGCGGCCTGGAGCACCTACGGCGCGGAGCAGGCCGTCACCTTCGTCAGCGAGTTCAAGGACCCGGCCCGGGACAGCGTGCTCGCCATCCTGTCCACCGGCGCCATCGCGTTCGTCTGCTACGTGGTGCTGCCGTTCACCTTCCTCGGCGTGCTGGGCCTTGCGACCCTGACCCAGCCGGAATTCGTGGCCGGGTACACCCAGAAGGCCGTGGCCGAGCTTGCGACGCGCTCCTTCGGCGCCTACGCGGCCCAGGCGGTGACGATCGTCCTGATCCTCGCCCTGCTGCTGTCGGTCGGCACCCTGCTCGCGGTCAGCGCCCGCACCCTCTACCAGGCGTCGGTCGACGGCGTGTTCCCGAAGTTCCTCTCGCGGCTGAACAAGCACCGGGCGCCCGTCGCCGGCATGTGGGCGGACGTGGTCGTCAACGCCGTCCTCATGCTGCTCGGCCATCCGCTGTTCGTCCTGGCCGCCGGCGCCGTCTGCTACATCCTCAGCGTCTCCATGGACATCGTCTCCGTCCGGATGCTGCGCCGCCAGTTCCCCGACCGGGAGCGCCACTACCGCGCGCCCACATGGCTGGTGAACTACGCCGCGCCGGTGCTCGCTTTGTTCAACATCGGCCTGATCGTGGTCGGCGCGAACATCATCGTGCCCAATGCGCTCCTGTACGGGATCGGGTCCATCGCGCTGATATCGCTTCTGTTTTTCTACCGGCACTACGTCGTCGACAAGGGCGTCTGGCCCGACCACGTGAAGAGCGATCTCGGCGTCCCGTCCTGACCGACGCCCGCGCGAACGCCACGCCCCCATCCCATCCGGAGAAACGCCTTGTCCGCCAACAGCATCCGCTATGTCGTCACGACCGACCCCGAGGGCGGCTGGGCCTATGGGGCGAACCCCGGCCCTTACGCCAAGTTCCACGTCGCGAACGACGCGACCTACTGCATCTACAACAACCGGCTGATGCCGGTGACCCAGAAGATCGGCCGGGAGGACGGCTACTGGCTGCTCCGCCGCAAGGCCGGGCTGTTCGACACGGGCGAACGCCCGATCGAGATCGCCGGTCCCGACGCCGAGGCGCTCTGCAACCGCGTCTTCACGCGCGACGTCTCGAAGCTGAAGCCGGGCCGGGCCGGCTACGGGCTGCTGTGCTACCCGGACGGAAAGCTGCTCTGCGACGGCGTGCTGCTCCGCCACGACCGGGACCGCTTCTGGTACGTGCAGGCCGACGGCCCGGTCTATTCCTGGCTCGTCGCCCATGCGCAGGGGCTCGACGTCGCCATCTCCGACCCGCGGTCGTGGGTGGCGCAGGTTCAGGGGCCGGCCTCGCTCCACATTCTGGACGCGCTGCTCGACGGCGGCGCGCCGGCCGGGTTCTCCTACTATTCGGTCGCGCCGGCCGCGGTGAAGGGACAGAAGATCATCGTGTCCCGAACCGGCTGGACCAACGAGCTCGGCTTCGAGTTCTACACGCTGCCCGACGAGCCCGGCTACGACCCGGACGCCCTCTGGACCGCCGTGCTGGAGGCGGGAGCGGCGCACGGGCTCGGCCTGTGCGGGCTCGATTCCATGGAGATCCGCCGGATCGAGGGCGGCATCCTGAACAACGGCTCCGACTTCGACGAGACCATGACGCCCTATGAGGCGGGCCTCGGCCGCTTCGTCGATCTGTCCAAGCCGGCCTTCGTCGGGCGCGAGGCGCTGTTGTCCGGCGGCGCGCCCTCGCGGCTGATCGGCCTGATCGCCGAGGGCGGCGAGCCGCTGCGGGAGGGCGTCGTCAGCGTCGCGGGCGCGCGGATCGGGACCGTCACGGCGGCCGCCTATTCGCCCTTCCTCGACGCCGGCGTCGCGATCGTGCGTCTCGACACGGCGACGCCCGCGGGCTCGGCTGTCGAAGTCGAGGGGCGGGACGGCCGGCGGCGCACCGCCGTGCTGTCGGAGCTTCCGCTCTACGACCGCGACAGGGCGATCCCGCGCGGCGTGTCGGCGGACATTCCGGAACGCCCTAAGGCTCGCCGCGGCGAGGACGGCGCGCCGTCCTCGCCGCCCGTGCGCCTCGCCGGCTAGCCTCGCCGGCCGGTCGCGGCCGCGGGCGGCGACCGCGACGGAAGCGCGCCAGAGCATCTACGCGGTGGACGCCACCAAGCTCGGCGCCATGACGGCGGGCGCCATCCGCGCCATCGGCGCCGAGGCCGGCCTCGGCGTGAACATGGGCGCGAAGCTCACCGCCAACGGCCGGACCAACACGGTGACGACCAGCGCGGGGCCCGTCGCCCTCGACCTGCGCTCCGGCGGCAATCTCACCACCAACGCCATCGCGGTGAAGGCCGCCTCCGGCTCCACGCGGCTGAACGGCTTCATCGCCGCGACCGAGACGTTCCAGCAGACCGGCGTCGCGTCGATCTCCGGCGACCTGACCGTGACGGCGTGCGAGGTGTTCGTTCCGAAGGGCGGGCGTCTCGGCGTCATCGGCGCGCTGTCGATCACCGCGGACAGCACGGTGACGATCGACGGCGAGCTCGCCGCGACCAGCATCGCCATCCAGTCCGCGACCGGCCGCCTGCAGAACACCGGCTTCATCTTCGCCAAGGAGCTTCTGAAGGTGGAGGCCGGCGAGGCCGTGGGCAACACGCGCCAGACCGTCGACGTCTACGAGGTCGCCTACGACGTGGACGCCCGGAAGTACGTCGAGGCGTGGAAGAAGACGATCGACGAGAAGCCCGGAGCGCCGACGCCGCGGCCTCCGCGCTCCGGGCGCTGAAGAACGCCGAAGAGGTGATTTTCGCCGACCACGACCAGTACGTGCAGGAGGGCGGCACGCTCAGCGGCCGGGACGTGACGGTCTCCGCCGGCGCGATCTTCAACGCCGGCGCCGCCATCGTCGCGACCAACAACGTGTCGCTGACGGCGACGACCGGCGACCTCGTCAACACCTATCTGTCGCTGCGCCACAACATCGACGCTGAGGACGGCTGCAAGGAGCTCAGCTGCGGCACGAAGGTGTCCTACTTCGCCGGCGACATTCTGGCGGGGGGCGACCTGTCGCTGTGGGCGAAAGTCAATCTGGACAACCAGGCCAGCCGGATCGGCGCCTACCACGACATCACGCTCTACGCCGGCCGGAACATTCGGAACAAGCTGTCGTCCGAGCGGTTCGACCTCGCCGACGGCGCGATGATCTCGCGGGTTTACGTCTACGGCGCCAAGAACCTCAGCTCCAAGGCCGTCTACATCGACGAGAAGGACGTCATCGGCGTCTCCGAGATCTCGTCCTTCGCCGGCGCCCCCAACGCGAGCGACGGCTCCGCCGACGATACGCTCAAGTTCAAGGACCTCGGCGGCTTGGACAAATTTGAGCCAGCATCTGGCGGAGGCAAGATGCACCATGCCGAGGAAGCTATTGGCCAGTTGGTCGTAACGGGTTGCGATGGCGCGGTTGATTTTAAGGTAGCCGAACATGCGCTCGATGAGATTGCGCTGCTTGCAGAGTGCCCGGTCATGCTCGATCTTCACGCGACGGTTTGATCTGCCGGGAATAACGGGCTCGATCTGCCGTTTGGCGAGGTCAGCACGGATTGCGTCGGCATCGTAGCCCTTGTCGGCCAACAGTGCATCGGGCCTGCGTTCTGGCAGGCCGATCAAAGCATCGTACGCCTTGCAATCTGCCGCTTCACCTCCCGTCAGGATGAAGGCGAGTGGTCGTCCGAGGGCATCAGCCAAGCAGTGAAGCTTACTGGTGAACCCGCCCCGCGAGCGGCCAAGAGCGCGTCGATGCGTCCCCCTTTTCCGCTCGCTGCCGAGACGTGGGCGCGAACGGTGGTGCTGTCGATGCTGTAGTGGCCGCTGTCCGCCATGATCTCGGCCAGCGTCACGGCGACCATCTCCCAGACCCCGGCTTTGCTCCACCGTCGGAACCGTCGATAGATGGTGTTCCAACTGCCATATTTGGGCGGCACGTCACGCCACGGGGCGCCGCAACGAAGTCGCAAGAGGATGCCATTGATGATGGAGCGGTTCTGTTCAGGCGGCCTGCTTCGACCACGGTTTTCAGGCTCGATGGGCAACAAGGCCTTCAGAACGCGCCATTCTGCTTCAGTGAGATCGCCCCTGCTCAAGCCTGCCTCCAAAAAGCAGCCTTGAATCAATCCGCCCGCGCCACGTCAATCGCCTTCGCTGATGGCCGGCACCTACAGCGCGGGATCGATGGCAAACCGGACCGGCAGGCGATAATCTCTTTATATGGGAACGCTGAAACTCGAAAATCGCACTGCGGAATACCAGTGGGCAACCGACGTACACTTCGACGGCATACGTCTGGAGGTACTCTCAAGCGACGGAACTCCACTCTTCGACATCAGCATACCGGATGACGGTCACATCACCATCAACACCTTCGGCAAAGAAGTTGCCGCAGACCTGATCGAGGCCGCAGTCGAGATCGCCCGTCAGCCGCGATAAGCTCACGCTCGGCCAATTTGTCCACGCCGCCTAGGCTACGCGGTGCAAGGGACAAAAATGGAAGATATTATGTGTTCAACATTATAGTGAAGCAGGGTCAGGTTATTTATCGCGATGCGATCGAGTCATCCAAATGGGTCGCAAGGACAAAAAGTTTTGGGTGGCCCGGAACATCGCAGGACCTTTCGAAGGGAGCCATTAAGTGGACGAATTAAAATCATGAAAATTATTGGAGATAGCTCGTCCTATTTGGAGTTTAAAAGAAATAAGAATGGGGATTTAATGCATGTTGCATTCTCGTGTGAGTGGTGCAGTGGGAGTTTTAGTTTTTTTTCGGATCAAGATAATTTTCAACGTCTTTTTGGAGTCTTGAGGGCTGTTTCCCGCGGCCGGGGAGGCGAATGGCTGAGCGAAGAGGGTGATCTTGAGATTGTTTTCTCTGTGAGAAGAACGGGTGTCGTTCTTATCGAATTCAAAGGCGCTCCGAGTGCGAACTTAGCGCAATCCGGAAAGATTGAATTTTGCATGGAAGCGGGGATCGGCTCATTCGACTCCGTTATATTGGAGTAGAATAATTAGTAGTGTCTGCAGGTGTGTTGTGGGTTCCCATAAGGGCTTTCTCGCCAGCCGATATTTTTGGGGAAACGGGCTCATGACGGTTTGATCCAGATGCGGATGGGAACGAGCTTGATGCCGCCGAAGCAGTTTCTGGCTTTTCGGTCGCATCAGGCGTCGATGCCGCGCATCTGTGATGCAATTGAAGACGTGTTCGACGAGGTTGCGCTGGCGAGTGGCGCAGCGGCTGAAGCTGAGCGTCGCCTTCTGGCTCGAACTCGGCGGGATGTTGGGCCAGGCGTCGCGGTCTTGAACCAAGACGCGGACGCCGTTGGTGTCTTCGGACTTGCCGGCGATGATCACGGCCCCCCGGCCGAATGTCAGCGAGCGAAGTCGTGACGACTGGAGTGTCGCCAGCTTCATGCACGGATTTATGCTCCTGAGAACACGCGGATGCATAAGTGAGGCGAGCCATGCTGAATGTCCCGGAAAGAGCTCTTATAATAAAACGTAAGAAATTTTACGAATTAAAATCGGGTATTGAGGGCATAGAAGCGCTTATGGCTTTTGATTCTCCGTTCGGGGAGTCGGAAGAATTCGTTGTTTATGGCCCGTATTTTGATCTTGAGTCATTAAACGCGGTTGCGGATTTCCTTGTAAAAATTGGCTTGGAGTACTGGGACGATTTTTTTGATCTAAAGGAGGATCGGCCTGGGTGGTGCAGTCTTGTTGTGGGTCCCGCTGAAGGGGAGGCAGGTGAGTAGATCGCTTGGATCCGATTGCGCGCTTTGTGGTTGTGTTGGTTGGTGGCGACAAAATATGTGCCCGTAATTGGGAAGGATGAGCCATATGCTGTTCGAATGGAAAATTTTTTCGCTCGTCTCTTGATGCTGAAGGATATTGTACATGTTTCGTAAAAATTGGAAGCCTGAGTGGGGAAATTGATATGGATGTCACCGGTTTTGCTATGTTATCTGAGGAAGAGAGAGGTAATATTGTTTGTCTCCAAGGATATATAGTGTTGAAATATGTCGGCATATGTCTGATTGATTTTAACGTCCATCCGGAATGGGAGAAGACAGATTATGTGAAACTGAAGGGTTCGGATCTCGAGTATGCGCTCAGGCTAAAGCTCGCGGTGATGGGCGGGGGAAACAGCGTGTTTTTTCATGAGGCCCAGATAACGGGGCATTGGGACGCGGGGGAGTGGGTCCCGTCGCATATTCTGGCGAAGAACACGAGAGATGATGATTGGTTTGAGGTTCCTATCGATGAAGACGCCTTAAAAAAAGGTAAGAAAACTTATGGTCATCTCGCCGATGCAGACGAAGAGACGACGGCGTTCTGGCGTATATACAGTAAAAATAGCGATTAATTATATCAAGAGCGGTTGTTCGTGCTCATTATTGGCGTGGGGCCGCTGAAAAAGAGGAGGGGGATTGAGGTGCTTTGTGATTTCGTTGTTGGACGTGCCGAGATAGGGACTTGTTATGGGAAGGCAATGAAATCCAAAAAGGTTTCTCCGATAGCAACGTTTCTGTCCGTCTCCTAAGTAAGTAAATAAAATAAATTTCAAAAGGAAATAATTATGAACGTTGCAAAATTTGTTGCTTTGTCCGAAGAGGATAAAAAACACGTTGCTTGTCTTCAAGGATATATTGTTCTGAAAGATGGTGGCGTGTTCGTGATTGATTTTAAAGTTCATTCGGAATGGAAGAAAACAGAATGTGTTAAATTAAGAAGGCCGGATATCGAGTATGCTCTCATGCGCAAGCTTGCAATGATGGGTGGTGGAAGTAGCATATTCTTTCACCATGCTATTATAAAAGGAAGATGGGAGGAAGGTGCGTGGATACCGGGCCGCATTCAGGCAAAAAATACGAGCGAAGAGGAGTATTTTGACGTTCCTATTGATGATGAAGCAATAAAGAATTCGAAGTTAATATATATCAGGTTTGATGATCAAAAAGAAGAAGATTTGTCTTTCTGGCCAAAATACGACTGAACTAAATTTCTTTAGATGATTTGGTGCTTGTAGCCTTTTTCGCTCGTGATTTATACGAGATGGCGCTCGCGTGCTGGCGAACTTCGAGTGGAACGAAGCCAAGGGCTTTTGGCGCGGGCGCATGGTCGCTTTCGACGCGCCGGAAATGAAAAAGGCCGCGCCTCTCCCGGGGAACGAGAAGGGGCGCGGCCAGCTACCCGGCGGGGGGCGCCGGGATCGGTGATTACTTCAGCTTGCTGAGCGAGGTGTCGAAGGACAGGCTCGCCAGGAAGCGCGAGCCGCAGGAGCCGCGCTGGCCGATGAACAGAGCGCATTCGCGCTTCGACAGGCCGCTGTCGGTGTAGCGCAGGTCGAGCGTCGCCGCCTTGTAGGTGAAGCCGCCGCCCACGTTCCAGAACGTGTACTCGGGCGCGAAGTTGTCCGAGATCCACTGCTTGCCGAACTCGCCCGACACGTAGGCGCCGAGGACCGGGACCTGCGGCAGCGACGCCAGCGTGTACTTGCCGAACACCGAGGCGTGGGTGCCGTCGATGCCCTTCACGTTGATGAACTTGCCGGTCCAGAACAGGTTGGCGCCGATGGTGAACTCGTCGGTGAGGGCGTATTTGGCGATGCCGTACACCTTGTAGAAGTCGAGCTCCCGGACGCCGCTGTCTTCGCCGGTGTAGTCGATCCAGACATAGCCCACGTCGAGCGACAGCTTGTCGAAGCTGTGGCGAAGGCCGCCGTAGATGTCGATCTCGGCGCTCGGATTGGTGCCGCCGAAGCCGACGTTCGAGGCCCAGACGCCCGCATAGACCCAGTCGAACGCCGACAGTTCGGCGTAGCCCTGGATCGCAGGCTTCCCCTTGGTCTGGCTGACGCTGCGCAGATTGTACTCGCTCGCGAGCTTGACGCCGAAGGCGATGTCGATCGGCAGGATCGGCTCGGCGGTCATGGGCGTCGCGAGGTCGGCCGTGAGGTCGGCCGCGACGGCGGGCGCCGCGGCGAAGCTGGCGGCCGCGATCATCATCGCGCCGCATGCGTGGTTCAGGTAGGACATTGCGATCAACCCCGTCAAAACAACTAGACGATCAATCTTTTCCGACTCTAGAAAAATCATCTAGTCCTAATTTACGAAGATCAGTCTGCGGCGGGCGGGCTGTGATATTTATGCTGCAGTGCGATCATCGAAGATAGAAGTTCTGTGGCGGCGCAACCTGAGGGGCGTCGTCCAGAGCAGCCGGAGGATCGGGAAGACGTAAATCGCCTGTTAACGCGCGGGAGCTTCGACGCCGCCCGGATTCTGCTTGAACAGGTAGAGCATCGGTCCGCGAGCCGATGTTTCGGCGAGCGGGATCTTCAACTGTTCGGTCATGTAGCGCAGCACCAGCGCGGCTGCGGCCGGCGACAGCAGCGGCTTCCAGAGCCAGATGTCCCGTTCGCGGTCCACGCCGTTGTCGTCGAACAGCGCCGTCTCGGCGTTCACGGCGGAGCCGATCCGCCAGCCGGAGGGCTCGGTTCCGAACTCCTTGATGTAGCTCAGGAACTCGAATTTCACCTGTTGCGGGCTGTAGACCATGGCGGGTCAGCCCGGAACGGGCGAGAGACGGGCGTGCATCGAGACGTCGGGCGTCGCGGCGCGCCAGCGGGCGACGCCGGCGGCCCCGGCGCGCTTCTCGTCCGCCGACATCTGGCCGACGACGCCCTCCAGCGCGTTCAGCGCCGAGCCCACGCCGTGCTGGGCCGCGAGCGAGAGCCACACATAGGCCTCCACCCGGTCCTTCTGCACGCCGACGCCGTTGGCGTAGAGGAAGCCGAGCCGGGCCTGCGAGGGGTAGTGCCCGCCCTCCGCCGCCTTGCGGTACCAGCCGGCGGCGGCCTCGGCGGACGGCGTCTGGGCGTTCGGCTTGGAGAGCAGGGTCGCCAGATTGTACTGGGCGTAGAGGTCGCCCTGCTCGGCGGCGCGGGTGAGCCACGCCACGGCCGCGCGCTCGTCGCGCTCCACGCCCTGGCCCATGGCCAGCATCGCGCCCACATTGGTCTGGGCCAGCGCGTTGCCGGCCTCGGCCGCGGCGAGATAGAGCGCGAAGGCCATCTGGGGCGAGGCCGCGCAGCCTTCGCCATGGGCGTACATCACGCCGAGCCAGGTTTTGGCCTCGGCGTCGCCGGCGTTGGCGAGCCCCTGAAACAGCTGGAAGGCGGCGTCGAAGTCTTCGCGGTTGTAGGCGGCGATCGCGTCTTCGAGCGGCGAGCCGCGCTCGGCCGGGATCTTGGCGGAGAGCATGGGGTCAGCCTTTCGGGTTCTGGAACAGGGGTTGGTCGACCGGGCCGAGCGGCGCCCGGGCGACCCGCGCGGCGAGCGTCGCCTGCATCCAGGCGGCGACCGGCGAGGTCTGGCGGGGCGCGGGCAGGCCGATGGTCTCGGGCCGGTGGGTGGAGCCGAAGCGGGAGAGCGCCAGATGCTCCGCCTCGCCCTCGGCCGCGCGGGCCGCGATCTCGGAGCGCCATCGGTCGAGCGCGCCGGCGGGGTCGGCGCCGTAGACCGAGACCCGGCAAAGCGTGCGGCCGATCGCGGTCGGCTGAAGCGCCACGACCGCGGTGCCGGTCTCGTCCGACAGCAGGACGAGGTTGGGGAACAGCCAGGCGGCGCGCGCCGGGCCGCCGTCCCGCGTCTCGGTCTCGGAGACGATCCAGCCGGCCTCGTCGTCGCGCGCCACGGGGCGGCCGGCGGCGAGGGCTGCGGCGGCGAGCTTCCAGTTGGCGTTGAATTCGAGCCAGATCTCGTCGGAGCGGTGCGGCTTGTGGTTGCCGAAGGCGCCGGTCTCGCGGTTCAGCCGCTGAAGGCTCGCCTCCGCCCAGACCGGGGCGATGTCGAGATTGACGAAGATCAGCGGGCCCCAGCTCCGCGCCTGCGCGGTGAGAAGGCGCTCGGGCCGCAGGCCGAGATACTGGTGCATCTCCGGCGCGCCGTCGCCCAGCGCCTGCGCGGGGATCGCGCCCCGGTCGCGGCTGTAGCCGCAGGAGGTGAAGGAGCACTTGGTCTTGGCGCCGGTCTGGCACTGCAGCGGCACCACCCGGCAGCCGCCGTGCTGGGCCTTGTTGAAGCGCGCCGCGAGCCCGGTCGCGGTTCGCTGCACGTGGACGCCATGGGTTCCGACGGTGAAGGGCAGCAGGTCGCCGACCTGGGGGATCGCCTCATGGGCGCCGACGCAGATCCAGTCCCGCGTCCACACCGCCTCGTCCTCGAGCCGGGTGAAGGCGAGCGACCGGACCGCCGCGGGCGGCAGCGTCCGGGGCGCGCCGGCGGTCGCTTCCGCGAAGAAGGCGGGGGCGGCGAGGTCCTGCCCCTCGTCGAAATAGCCGAGGTCCGGGCGGTGCTCCATGGCGGATGCGCCTCATCGCTGTCGGGAAGGGGAGGCCCCCCGCCCGCGGCGCGAACCGCGGGCGGGGGGAGAGGCTCAGGACGCCGTCGTGGCGAGGGCCGGCGACTCGTAATCCGCCCGGCCGCGATGCTTGATCGCGTCGGCCGGCGGCGGGGGCAGCGGGCCGTCCTTGGAGAAGCGGTCGAGCACGTTCTTCACCAGCGTCGAGACGTTGTTCTTGCCCTCGTTCCACGGCAGCGAGCCGCAGAAGGCGATGGACGAGAAGGCGAAGCAGCCGCCGCCGTTCGGCGTCTCGTGGAAGGCGATGTCGCCGCGCACGCGCGGATGCACCGTGCCGTCGAGGCCCTGCTGGTTGAAGCCGAAGTCCTCCATGACGAGGAGATAGGCTTCCGTGTGCCGGCCGGCCGAGGTGGCGACCGCCAGCGTGTGCGGCGGGGAGCCGAGCGTGACGTCGACGATGTCGAGCTCCAGACCGGCGCAGCCGCCGCCCACGAGGCCGAAATTGCCGATCGGCTCGTCGTAGGAGATGCCCTCGAAGGCCCAGGCGACGCGGGGGTCGAGGCTGTCCGGGGTGCGCGAGTAGTAGGTCGAGATGTCGAAGCCTTCGTTCGTCATGCCGACGCCGGCGACCGAGTAGAGCGACCGGCCGCGGAAGCGCCACATGCCGCCGAGTTCGCCCGTGCCCTGGTGGTAGTACTCGCCGGGCTCGGCGCGCCAGGTGCGGATGCCGGACTCGCAGCGCCGCATCTCGGTCAGCACGCCGCGGCCGATGTCGTCATAGGCCGGGTGGTAGGAGTGGACCCAGTACCAGGCGTCGGCGCCCATATACATCAGGCGGCCGCCGCGCTGGGTGTAGTTGTGCAGCGCGTCGAGCTGCGTGCCCGAGTTGTGCTCGGGGTGCGAGCCGGTGATGATGACGTTGTAGTTTTCGAGCCGGGCGAGACCGTCATAGGTGACGTCCTCGTCAGTGATGACGTCGTACTCGTAGCCCATGGTCTCCAGCCAGTAGATCAGATGGAGATCGGCCGGGTACTGCCACGGCGCCTGCGCCAGGAAGTGATCGTATTTCGGGCGGATCGACAGGATCGGCCGCAGACGCGACGACATGCAGATGCCCGAACCGTCGGTGTGCGTGTCGTAGATCGAGCCGCCATATTCGCGATGCTCGGCCAGGAACATGTTCTGGTGCTGCATGATCGGCACGCGGTAGACGAACAGCTCCGCGCCGCCGGCGTTGCAGGCCACATGCTCGTTGGCGTAGGCCATGTAGGAGATGGTCGGGACCATCACCGCGATCTTGGACTGCTCCTTGCCGATCTTCGGCACGACCCAGAACGGGAGATAGTCCTCGTCGCCGTCCGTGGTCGTGACCTTGAGCGCGTAGAAGCGGCTCTTGGCGTCTTCCGGCACGCTCCACGTCACGTCTTCCGACCAGCGGGCGTTGTCCACGTCGTCGTCGTGGAAGTGGATGCCGCCGTATTCCTTCTTGGCGTATTTCCAGTCGAAGTTCTCGCCGGACCAGTTGTAGCCGGTGAGCGCGCGCGTCGGACAGTTCACCAGCTGCGCGTCGAAGCGGTAGGGGCCGTTGTCCTTGGCCTTGATGGTGCTGATGCCGTCCCAGAAGTCCCAGGCGGCGACGATGAGGCCGGACAGCTCGCCGGTCGGGCCGGAGTTGCGGCGCTCGGTGAGGCCCGGCTGCGCGCCGCCCTTCATCTGCTCGATCTCGAAGCGGCTCAGCGCCTTCTTGACGATGCGCGGGCTGTCGATCTTGCCGTTGTACTTGCCGGTGAACCAGACGCCGGCGGGAAGCGAGGAGGCGCCGAGCGGATCGTCGCTGATCTTCTCCACATAGGCGGCGAGCGCGACCGGAGCGCTGGTGTGCTCGATCGTGGTGTTGATAACGGTCTTCACCGGCTCGATCACCGGATCGAGGGCGTAGACCACCTGCGGCTCATGGTAGAGCGCGACCTCGCCGGTCTCGGCGTCGAAGCTCGCGGCCACGAAGTGCCAGGCGTGGTCGCGGATCGGCGCGCCGGTGGTGACCTTGTGGCCGTTGATGCGCAGCTCGACGAAGCCGTCCTCGTTGATGAACAGGCCGTAGCCCTTGCCGTCCATCCACTTGGTGACGAGCCCTTGCGCGCCGTGCTTCCAGTACCGCGGGTGCGTCTTCGGCGTCGTCGGCCAGATGTAGCACTGCAGCGTGAAGCTTTCGACGTGGAACTGCGGCGCGTCCTCCACATAGCCGTAGGAGCCGCCGTGGATGATCTGCTTGCGGCCCGTGTAGGTCCCGTTGGCGGCGGCCTCGATCGGCTTCTCGATGAAGCCCGGCCCGCGCGGGTTGGTGTCGCCATGGATCATCTGGACGACTTCGGCCTTGAACTCGGCCGGGCCGTCGCAATTGACGTAGAACTTGATCTCGTCGCCGGGGTGGACGCTGAACTTGTCAGCGTATCCAGTCAACCGCATGGCGCACATCGGATTTCTCCAGTTAATCGCTTGCGCGAGGCAAAGGCCGGGCGTTTGCGCCGACGGGGCCGCCGGCGCATCAAGGCGTGGCGGACTGAGGGCTTGGCGCCCTCAGTCCCGAAGGGGTCGGTTGGTCAGGTGACGGGCCAGTTGTCGTCCCGGTGCTTCCACCCTTCGGTGAAGTTCTCGGGCATGCCGGCCGTCTCGGGCAGTTCGTCCAGGCGCATCAGGAAGATGTCGTGCTGGATCTCCTGCTCGCAGGTGTAGACCTTGTCGGTCACGAACTCCGGCGGCACGCCGCGCACGCCCGACAGGCGGCCGATGCGCCATTCCGCGTCGATCTTGGTGCAGATGACGATCAGCTTGCCCTTCGGCGACTCGCCACGCATGCGCAGCAGCACGCGGCGCAGGTCCGGGTTCTCATGCACGCCGCCGGTGACGACGGTGGTGTCGCCGGGCGTCTCGCACTTCAGCACCGAAAAACCCGCGACCCCTTTCATGGAGTCGACGCACTCCCGGTGCTCCTTGATCATGGCCTCGCGTTCGGGCGTGCCTTTCTTGGGAATGGGAATCATCGCAGACCTCTCTGAAGCATCGCGGCCTTCTCGAAGGCGCGGAGAGTGTTCGGACGCAAGATGATCGTCCGTCAAAAAGGAGAAGAGGCGGTTCCTCTTCTTTGTTTTTGCGAGTTCTAATCTATCTGCGATCCGGACGTTGCGTCAATGGCGCAACGACATTTTTCTAGACGATAAATCTAGATGCTTAGATGGTCATGTGGCGCTCGACCAGCTCGTCGGTCATTTCGGCGATCGGGCCGCGGGCCACGACCCGGCCGTTGTCCACCATCAGGAAGGCGTCGCCGAGCTTGCGGGCGACCTTGATGTGCTGCTCGGTCAGGATCAGGCTGATGCCGAGCTCCTTGTTGAGCATCTTCAGGATCTCGCCGATCTCGTGGACGATGTTGGGCTGGATGCCCTCGGTCGGCTCGTCCAGCAGCAGAATCTTCGGCCCCACCGCGAGCGCGCGGGCGATGGCGAGCTGCTGCTTCTGGCCGCCCGAAAGCAGGCCGGCGCGGCGCTCCAGGTTGTCCTTCAGGTAGGGGAAGATCCTCAGGCAGATCTCGGGGATCTCCGGCGCCTTGTCCGCGCGGGCGAAGGTGCCGAGCAGGATGTTCTCGCGCACGGTGAAGTCCGAGAGGATGCCGCGCCCTTGCGGCACGTAGCCGATGCCGTAGGGCGCGCGCTGGTGCGGCGGCTTGCCCCCGATCTCCGCGCCGTTGACGCGGATCGCGCCGGTGGAACGGTCGGTCAGCCCCATGATGGTGCGCATCAGCGTGGTCTTGCCCACGCCGTTGCGGCCCAGCACGCACAGGCACTGTCCGTCCTCCAGATCGAAGGACACATCCTTCAGGATGCGCGTCGCGCCGTAATAGGACGTGACGTTGTCGAAGTTGAGCAGCGCGCTCATGCCGCCTCCTTCTCGCCGAGATAGACGTCGCGCACGCGGGGGTTGGCCTCGATCTCGCCGAGCGTGCCCTGGGCCAGCAGCGAGCCCATGTGCATGACCGTGACCACGTCCGCGATCTCGCGCACGAAGCCCATGTCGTGCTCCACCACGATCAGCGTCGCGGTCTTGCGCAGGTCCTTGAAGATGCGGGCGGTTTTTTCGATCTCGCCCTCAGTCATGCCGGCGATGGGCTCGTCCATCAGCAGCAGCCGCGGCTCCTGCATCAGCACCATGCCGATCTCCAGCCACTGGGTCTCGCCGTGGGACAGGATGCCGGCCTGCTCGCCGAGCCGGGCGCTGAGGCCCGCGAGCGTCGCGATCTCGTCCAGCTTCTCCTTCAGCCCCGCCTTGCGGAACTTGAACAGGTTCCAGAACGGGTTGGTCTGGCGGCTGTAGGCCACTTCGAGGTTCTGGCGCACGGTGAGGTTCTTCAGCACCGCCGGCACCTGGAACTTCCGCCCGATGCCGGCGCGCGCGATGACGTGCTCGTGCTTCGCGGTGATGTCTTCGCCCGCGAACAGGATCGTGCCGGAGGTCGGTTTGATGCGGCCGGTGACGAGATCCATCGTGGTGGTCTTGCCGGCGCCATTGGGGCCAACGAGGCAGCACAGCGTTCCCTCGACGACCTCCATGCTGAAGTCGTTGATGACCTTGGTGGCGTCGAAGCTCTTGGAGAGGTTCTTGATTTCGAGAAGTCCGGGCATCGCCGCTCCCTCACTCGGCCGGCATGGGCTTGGCGTCGCCGTTGGGCTCAGCCGTGGTGGCGTTCTTGGGCTTCGAGGCCAGCAGCCCGAGCGCGGACTCCAGCAGGCTGGCGAGGCCGTTCGGCAGGAAGCGGACCACGACGATGAAGAAGCCGCCGAGGATCAGGAGCCAAGTGGCGAGGAAGGCGTCGCCGAGGTAGCTCTGGGCGCCCTGGATCAGGAACGCGCCGCACATGGCGCCGAGCAGCGAGAGCCGGCCGCCGATCGCGGCCCAGATCACCATCGACAGGCTGAAGCCCACGTCGAGCTGCGCCGGCGAGACATACTGCACCAGCATCACCAGGCAGCAGCCGGCGAAGGCCGCGATCGCGCCTGAGATGGTGTAGATCGCGGTCTCGTAGCCCGCGACGCTGTAGCCGAGGAAGCGCACCCGCTCGGCGTCGTCGCGGATCGCCTGGGTGACGAGGCCGAACGAGCTCTGGGTGATCAGCTTCGCCAGCACCGTGGCGGTGACGAGGATCCCCAGCACGATCCAGTAGGCGGTCGCGCTGTAGGGGTCGATCTCGACGCCCGCGAGCTGCAGCGGGGAGGGCGGGGTGATGCCGTTGACGCCGCCGGTGTAGGGCTGGCGGTCGAGGATGATGGTGTAGAAGGCCGACAGCATCGCGAGCGTCATGATCGCGAAGAACGGCCCGGACACCCGCGCCCGGAACATCACGCCGCCGAAGATCGCGCAGAACAGGGTCGGCACCAGGATCGACAGGATCAGGCCGGCGGCGGTGTTGGAGAACGGCTCCCAGAACCACGGCAGCGCGTCGAGGCTGTTGTTCAGCATGAAGGGCGGGATCGGGTTCGATTCCGACTGGCTCTGCATCTGCATGGTCATGGCCATGCCGTAGGCCCCGAGGCCGAAGGCGATGCCCTGCCCGAGGTTGAGGATGCCGCCGAAGCCCCAGCACAGGCTGATGGACAGCGCCAGCATGCCGTAGACGCCGTAGGTGGCGAGCTGGTTGAGCAGGAAGGCGTCGCTGACGGCGCCCGGGATCACCGCCAGTCCAAGGAAGAACGCCGCGTAGACGAGCCACTGGGCGGTCTTGTTGTGGTAGAGATTACCCATGGTTTTCACTCGCCCATGCGGTTGAGGGTGCCGAGAGGCGCGCGGGTCACCGGCGCGCGCCCACCTGGGCGAACAGGCCCTGCGGCCTGAAGCGCAGGAACACGACGATCAGCACGAAGATGACGAAGCGCGCGAAGGTGTCGTTGGTGAAGAAGGCGAACACCGACTGCAGCTGTCCGGTCACGCCGCTCGCCACCACGGTGCCGGCGAGGGAGCCGCCGCCCGTCACCACCATCAGGAAGGCCTGCACCACGTAGCTCGCGCCCATGGTGGGCAGCACGATCGCCAGCACGCCGAACAGCGAGCCCGCGACGCCGGCGAGGCCCGCGCCCAGCGCGAAGGTCATCATGTAGACGCGGCTCGAATTGATGCCGAAGGAGGCCGCCATCTCCTTGTTCTGCATCACCGCGCGCACCTGCACGCCGAAGCGCGTCTTGTAGAACAGCAGCCAGACGCCGAGCACGCACAGCGCCGTCACCAGCAGGATGACCACGCGGAAGCTCGAGATCGAGGCGAAGCCGAGCGAGATGTTGCTGGAGAAGATCTCCGGCGCCGCGAGATACTTCGGATCGCTGCCGAAGATCAGCCGCACGCCCTGCATCAGCACGAGAGAGACGCCGTAGGTGGCGAGCAGCGTGTCGAGCGGCCGGTTGTAGAGGTAGCGGATCAGCCCGCGTTCCAATGCGAGCCCCACGGCGCCGACGATGACGAAGGAGGCGGGCACGCAGAGCAGGTAGGGCAGCCCGAAGTAATATTGCAGCATATAGGAGCTGTAGGCGCCGAGCATGATGAACTCGCCATGCGCCATGTTGATCACGCCGGCCGCGCCGTAAATGATCGTGAGCCCGAGCGCGGCGATCAGCCAGATGCTGGCGATGCTGAGCCCGAGGATGAGCGCGTTGAGGAGCGAGCCAAGGTCCATCGTGCCGATCCGTGGTGTCTGAAGGCGGGACGTCAGGCGCGGACGCCTGAGGGAAAACGCCGGAGGGCGGACGGGCCGGACGTGAACCCGGTCCGCCCGCCGCTCCGGGACGGCGTCAGATGACGTTGGCGCGGACCTTGCCGTCCGGGGCCTTCAGGCCGTCCTTGGTGCAGACGCCGGAGTCCGGGTAGATCGAGTACGGGTCCGGAGCGACGTGGCTCTCGGCGGCCTTGACGATCTTGAACGTGCCGTCCGCCTGGCACTGGCCGATCTTGGGCTTCAGCCAGGTGTTGAAGTTGTTCTCGTCGATCCAGATCAGGCCTTCCGGCGAGACCCCGTCCTCGATGCGGATGCCGCCGGAGTTGTCGCGGATCGCGCGGGGGGTGACGTTCTCGAAGCCGACGGCCGCGGCGGCCTTCTCGAAGCCCGCCTTGAACACGTAGGCCGAGAGATAGGTCTCCTCCATGTTGTAGTGGGTCGTGCCGTTCTTGCCGTATTTCGACTTCAGGAAGTTCTCGACGAACTTCTGGTTGGTCGGGTTGTCGAGCGACTGGAAGTAGGGGGCCGACAGGAAGTGGCCGGCGCCGAACTCGGCGCCCATGGCGCGGGTCTCGATCTCGCCGGTGGTCAGCGAGGCGATCGGCATCGAGTCGACCTTGAAGCCTTCCTGCTTGAACTGCTTGTGGAAGGCGATGTCGGAGGCGCCGACCACGGTGGAGAAGATGAAGTCGGGCTTGGCGTCGCGGATCTTGCCGAGCACGGGTCCAAACTCGGAAGAGCCGAGCGGGATGTACTCTTCGCCGACCAGCTCGCCGCCGGCCTTCTCAAGCCAGACCTTGGCGTTCTTGTTGGACTCCTTCGGCCACACGTAGTTGGAGCCGACGAAGAAGACCTTCTTGCCGAACTTCTCCACCATGAAGGGGATGAGGTCCTGGGAGTGCTGGTTGGCGAGCGGGCCGGTGCAGATGGTGTTCTGCGTGCACTCCGCGCCTTCGTAGCAGGTCGGGTAGTAGAGCAGGTGGTTGCGCTGCATGACGGTCGGCAGGATCGCCTTGCGGCTGGCCGAGGTGTAGCAGCCGAACAGCGCGGTCACCTTCTCGCGCAGGATTAGCTCCTTGGTCTTCTCGGAATAGACGCCGAAGTCCGACTTGGCGTCCACGATCACCGGCTGGACCGGCACGCCGCCGACGCCGCCGTTCTTGTTGATCTCGTCGAAGGCGTATTGCAGCACCAGCGTGCTGTCCTCCTCCGGAACGGCGAGCGCGCCGGTCAGCGAGAACAGCAGGCCGACCTTGATGGGTTCGCCCTTCTTGAGCGGCGCCGCGTAGGCCTTGTCCGAGGTCATGATGTTCGGCATCGCGATCGCGGCGGCCGAAGCGGCGGCGGCGGTCGTAAGCAGTCTGCGGCGCGTGAAGTCCATCGTCTGAGGTCCCTTGGGTCCGAGAGGAAGAGTTCGCCCGGATCGCTGATCCGGTCGGGAAAAACATGGCGCCTTTGCCGTTATGTCTAGATGCTAGGGTCGAACTTGAGGTCGCGTCAACGCCTTTACGCAGGGTGACGGATGTTTCCTCACACGGTCGGAAAAGGCGCCTCGGAGGCGTGCATCAGGGGCAAAACCCACCTGGAACCGCACTTAAATTGAGCAAATTGCCTATGGGAACCGTGGACTTGGGTCTGATCAACCGAAAAAGCCGCGGACGGGCGGTACGATCGCGCACGGGAGGGCCGCCGAAAGCGCGTGGCTTGTGTGTCCAAACTGTGATCTAGATGTTTTGGCTAGTTCTGGTCGTCGCGGACGTCACATGCCGAAGCCGGCCGGCCATGCGCTTCGCCTTACGTCCACTTGGACGGAGCGTGTCGGGAAGGCTATGCAGGTGTGACGAAGAGATTAAGCATGCGACTCTGGCGATCCGCGCCGCGTCCGGTCACGATGCCTGTTGGGTTCTGATGAAGATACTGATCGCCGACGATCATTGGGTGGTGCGTGAGTCGCTCAAGCAGGTGATGCGACGGCTGCAACAAACGCTAGACGTTTTCGAGGCCGAGACCTTCTCGGAGGCGGAAGAGACGCTCGCCCGCCACCCGGACATCGACCTGATGCTGGTCGATCTGGTGATGCCGGGCTTCGAGGAGTTCGACGGCCTGCGGCGCCTGCGCGCCACCTTCCCGGACACGCCGGTGGTCGTGATCTCGGTGCACGAGGATGTGGACCATGTGATGCGCTCGCTGGAGCAGGGCGTCATCGGCTACATCCCCAAATCCTCCGGCGGGCAGGAGATCGAACGCGCGCTGGAGCGGGTGCTGGAGGGCGAGGTGTCGTTCCCCCGCCGGATCATCGAGCGCTCGAACGTCTCCGGGAGCCCTCGGCCGGTCGCGTCGCAGGCGGCCCCGCGCCCGGCCGCGGCGTCGGCCCCGGCCGTCATGGAGCGCGACACGGACCTTCTCACCGCGCGGGAGCGGGACGTGCTGGCGCTGCTCGGGCAGGGCTTCTCGGTCAAGCGCATCGCAACCGAGCTCGAGCTCAGCAGCCAGACGGTGCGGGTGCACCTCGGCAACGTTATGAAGAAGCTGAACATGCGCGACCGCTCCGAGGCGGTGCATTACGCCATCAGCAATTACGAGGCGCTGGCCGAACGTGGCTGACGACGGGCGGGGAACCGGCGCGCTCACGCTCGACGCGACCGTCCTCGCCGGTCTCGACGTGCTGCCCGACGGCGTCGCCATCTGGGGCGAGGACCGCCGGCTCGCCTACGCCAACGGCGCGCTGCGGCGGATGCTCGACACGGCGCCCGTCGTCGGCGAGGCGTTCGAGGCCTTCGCGGGCCGGGTCGCCCAGTCGCGCGAACTGACGCTGATGGACCCGGACGAGTGGCTGGCGGCCGAGATCGCCGATTTCGGCAAGGAGAAATCGGCCGATTACGTGCTCGCGGCCGGATCGGTGATGAAGGTCACCCAGCGGCCGATCCGCGACGGCGGCATGACGGTCGCCTATGCGGACGTGACCTCGATCAAGCGCAACGAGCAGGCGCTGCGCGCGGCCAAGGAGACGGCGGAGGCGACCGACGAGGCCAAATCCCGCTTCCTGCGCGCCGCCAATCACGATCTCCGCCAGCCTTTGGCCTCGCTCAAGATCCTGGTCTACAGCTGCATGCGCGAGGAGTCGGAGCAGATCCGCTCCGAAATGCTGCACGCCATGAGCGTGGCGGCGCTGATCATGGAGGATCTGCTCGGCGCGCTGCTGCAGATCGGCCAGCTCGACGCCGGCCGCATCCAGCCGCGGGTGACGAGCTTCCAGCTCTCCCAGCTGTTCGAGCGCCTCGCGATCCAGTTCCGCCACCAGGCGGAGGAGAAGGGCCTCAAGCTTCGCTTCGTCATCCCCCGGGGCACGGTGGCGACGGACCGCGCGCTGCTGGAGCGCATCCTCTCCAACTTCGTCGCCAACGCCATCCGCTTCACCGAGGTCGGCGCCGTGCTGGTGGGCTGCCGCAAGGAGGGCCGGATGCTGCGGATCGAGGTGGTGGACACCGGCCGCGGCGTGAAGGACGAGGACCGGGAGCGGGTGTTCGACGAGTTCTACCGCGCGGCCGAGGAGCGGCGCGGCCAGAAGAGCGGCCTCGGGCTCGGGCTCAACATCGTGCGCCGCCTCGCGGCGCTGCTGGAGCACCCGGTGCGCCTGCGCTCCGAAGTGGGGCGCGGCTCGATCTTCTCGGTCGCGGTGCCGCTCGGCAACGTCTGGCACAGCGAAGGCGGCGAGATGGAGATCAGCGAGACGGTCGCGGGCGAGTTCGCCGGCGTGCCCGTGCTGCTGGTGGAGGACGACGACATCCTGCGGCGGAGCATGACGCAGCTGCTGCAGCGCTGGGGCATCGCGGTCCACGCCGCCGCCGACGAGGCGGAGGCGGTGCGGCTCGCGGCCGAGGGCGTCTCGGTGCGCATGATCGTCGCCGACTTCAATCTCAAGAGCCGCACCGGCGTCGAGGTGGTGCAGGCGCTGCGCGCCGTGTTCGGCGCCGAGACCCCGGCCATGATCGTGACCGCCGACGCGGAGCCGCGCGTGCTGGCGAGCATCCGCGAGGCCGGCCTGCCGGTCCTCATCAAGCCCGTGAGCCCGCCGCGCCTGCGGGTTCTCATGCACAATCTTCTGTTCGAGCCCGGCCAGGTGGCCGTGCCGAACTGACGCGCGCTTTGTCCGGGAGGGCGTAACCCTTGGCCGCCGACCTGCCTCCCGTTCCGATCGGGAGCATGATCCCGCTCACCGGCCCGTCCGCCGCCGACGGGGCCGAGTTCCGCAAGGGCATGATCCTCGCGGTGGAGGAGCTGAACGCGCGCGGCGGGCTGCTCGGCCGCCGGTTCGAGCCGATCTTCGCCGACACCTGCCGCCAGACCGCGGAGGAGGTGGTGGCCGCCGCCCGCTGGCTGATCGAGAAGCATCACGTCCACGCCATCGTGAACGGCTACAACATCGGGCCGCAGAACTCCGAATACGAGCCCATCGCGGACGCGGGCATCATCTATGTCCACGCCAACACGCTGCTGCAGCACCACGACACGGTGATGAGCGACCCGGAGCGCTATTTCGGCTGCTTCATGGCCGATCCCGCCGACTACTGGTACGGGCCGGGCTTCATCAAGTTCATCTCGTGGCTGCGGGACACGGGGCAGTGGACCCCGAGCTCGGACCGGCTCGCCATCGTGTCGGGCTCGAAGCCCTACAGCATCGTCATCGCCAACGCGATGGCGGCCTCGGCCGCCGAATACGGCTGGCGGGTGTGCTTTGGGCCGAAGATCGTCCAGACGCCCACCACCCGCTGGCGCGACGTGCTGGAGGAGGTGCGCGCCGCCAATCCGGCGGTGCTCGCCAACACCCATTTCTACGCGGGCGATCTGGCGCATTTCCAGCGCCAGTTCGTGGAGAAGCCGCTCGACTGCATCGTCTACCTGCAATACGGCGCGACCCACCGCAGCTTCTCCGACATCGCCCAGGAGGCGGCGGTCGGCGTGCTCGTGTCGTCGGTGGTCGGGCTGCTGCGCGACGATCTCGGGAAGCGGTTCGAGGCGCGCTACAACGCCCGCTTCGGCGAGGGCTCGACCGCCACCATCGGCTGCCAGTCCTACTCCAACATGCACCATTACGCGGTCGCCGCCGCCATGGCCGGCGGTTCGGGCGCGCCGGGCGATTTCGAGCAGAACCGCAAGGTGGCCTACGCGCTGAAGGGCATGATCTACCGCAGCGTCCAGGGCACGATCCGTTACCATCCCGACTGGCAGGCGGTGGCGCCCTATCCGGTGGTGACCCACGACCCGTCGCTCGGCATGCCGCACATCTTCTACCAGATCCACGACCATCGGCAGCCGCTCGCCATGATCGCGCCCGAGCCCTACAACACCGAGCGCTTCATCCTGCCGCCGTGGATGAGCGGCCGCGGCGTGGTCCGGCCCGAGGCCGACAACCCCCGCGGCCTGACGCATCTCTGACGGGTTTCGTCGCGTCGCATCCCGATGCATCTCTGACGCGCGAAGAGGCTTGATGCCGGAGGCAAGACCGGCGTTAAATCATGACATCACGCGGCGCCGCGCGCCGCACCGTTCCGCCGACAGAGCCGTCGCGGGACATCCCGGCAGGGACGCCGGTCGATCGCGGGCCGCGCCCGCCTCGCCATCCCCCCAAAAACCGCCTCTCCGCCGGGAGCCCCGCGATGACCGCCGACACGTCCGCCCATCTCGCCGCCCAGCTCATCCGCGACGAGCCGTTCTATCGGCCGGTCGGGGACGAGATCGACATCTTCGCCGCCGCCTATGCGGGCCGCCTGCCGGTGATGCTGAAAGGGCCGACCGGCTGCGGCAAGACCCGCTTCGTGGAGCACATGGCGTGGCGGCTGAAGCGCCCGCTCGTCACCGTCGCGGCCCATGAGGACCTGACGGCGGCCGATCTCGCCGGCCGCTTCCTGCTCGCGCCCGAGGGCACCGTCTGGCACGACGGGCCGCTGACCACGGCGGTGCGTCTCGGCGCGATCTGCTACCTCGACGAGATCGTGGAGGCGCGGCAGGACACCACCGTGGTGATCCACCCGCTGACCGACGCCCGCCGGTCGCTGCCGCTGGACAAGAAGGGCGAGCTGGTCCCGGCCCATCCCGACTTCCAGCTCACCATCTCCTACAATCCCGGCTACCAGAGCGCCGTGAAGGACCTGAAGGAATCCACCAAGCAGCGCTTCGTGGCGATCGAGTTCGACTATCCGGAGCCCGCGATCGAGGCCGAGATCGTGATGCGCGAGGCCGGCGTCGAGGCGGCGCTCGCGGGCGGGCTGGTGGACGTGGGGCTGCGGTCGCGCAACCTGCGCGGCGACGGGCTCGCGGAGGGCGCCTCCACCCGCATGCTGATCCACGCCGCGAAGCTGGTGCGCGGCGGCGCG
>NZ_JBHTMX010000025.1:0-26055 GCF_042679725.1 Methylopila musalis | reverse complement strand
ATGCCGCGCGCGATCGCCGCCACCAGCGCCAGCCCGAGCCCCGCCGCGCCGCGGGCGGTCTCGCCCTGCACGAAGGGCTGGAACAGCCGCTCGGGCGTCGGCCCGAGGCCGGGGCCGGTGTCCCGCATCACGACGCGCAGCGTGACGCCGGCGCCATCGCAGGCGACGCGTTCGAGCGCGAGCGCGACCGTTCCGGCCGTGGTGGCGCGCAGGGCGTTGTCGGCGAGGTTCTCGACGATCTGGCGCAGGGCCGCCTCGTTCACGATCACCCGCTCGGGCGTCTCCGGAGCGCGGCCGGCGGTGAAGGCGAGGCCCTTGGCGCGCGCCCGGGCCTCGATCGCGGGAGCGACGCGGGCGAGGAAGGCGTCGAGCCCGATCTCCTCCGGCCGGCGCGGCGCCATGTCGGCGCCCAGCAGCGCGCTCGCGACGCTCAGCAGATGTTCGGCGGAGGTCTTCAGCGCGGCGGCGTGGCCGCGGGCGGCCTCCGACAGCTCCTCGGCCAGCAGCAGGTCGGCGAGCGCCAGGATGCCGCCGAGGGGCGTGCGGATCTCGTGCGCGGCGACGGCGATCCGCCGCGCCGGGTCCGGCGCCTCACAATCGTCGGCGATGCTCGCGGTCGCGCTCATGCGGGGCGCTTGTCCTTCCAGATCCTTCGGCGGCGGGAACGTCGGCCCGAACCTGCCCCCGAGGCTTTAAGGATGGGCTAAACCGATCGCAAAATCCCGCCCCGAGGCGCGCTGTCCCCAGCTTCGACGCCTGCGCGTTGACCGGCCCCGGCCGGGTGTCCTAATCGGGGACGCCCGGCCGTTCGGCGCGCGTGAGCCCGTTCCATGACCGAACTCCTCGCCATCGTGCTGCCGACCTTCGGCCTCATCGGCCTCGGCTACGGCGCGGCGCAGCTTCGCCTGATGGGCGAGCGCGCGGGCGACGGCCTGTCGGACTACGTGTTCCTGCTCGCGATCCCGGCGCTGATCTTCCGCACCCTCGCCACCGGCGGCGCGGTGGAGCACAACCCTTGGGGCTACTGGGCGGCCTATTTCGCCGGCGTCGCGGTGGTGTGGACGCTCGGCATGCTGTGCGCGTCGCGGCTGTTCGGCCGGGAGCGGCGGGAGGCGGCGATCCACGGCTTCGCGTCGGGCCAGTCCAACACGGTTCTGGTCGGCGTGCCGCTGATCCTGCAGGCCTATGGCGCGACGGGCGCGACGCCGCTGTTCCTGCTGCTCGCGATCCATCTGCCAATCATGATGACGGTGGTGACGCTGCAGATCGAGACCGCGGGCGCGGAGCGGCGCGGCTTCGCCATGGCGGGCCGGCTCGCCCGCACCATCCTCACCCATCCGATCGTGGTGGCGCTCGCGGCGGGCCTCGCGGCGCAGGCGGCGGGCTTCGCGCCCTCCGGGGCGCTGAAGGCGATCGTCGACCAGCTCGCCGCCACCGCCAGCCCCTGCGCGCTGGTGGCCATGGGGCTCGCGCTGAAGCGCTACGGCATGCGCGGCGACGTGAAGCCGGTGCTGGTGATCAGCGGGCTGAAGCTGATCGTCCACCCGCTGATCGTCTGGCTGCTCGCGGTCCATGCGCTGCCCGTGCCGCCGGTCTGGGCCGGCGTCGCGGTGCTGTTCGCCGCCATGCCGAGCGGCGTGAACGCCTATCTGGTGGCGGCGCGCTACAAGGTGGGCGAAAAGACCTCCTCGGCCGCCGTCGCCGTCTCCACCGCGCTGTCGGTGGTCACGGTGTCGTTCTGGCTGTGGGTGCTCGGCGTCGTCTGACGCCGCCGATCCAGCAGGCCTCATTCTTCAGGAGACGACCGATGACGGCGCCGGAACGCAAGGTCCTGACCGTGGGAGAGGGCGCGGAGGCGCGCGAGATCGCGGCGCTGGTCCGGCCGGGCGCCGGCCCCTGCGTGGTCTGGCTCGGGGGCTTCCGCTCCGACATGACCGCCACCAAGGCCACCGCCATCGACCAGTGGGGCGAGCGGACGGGCCGTGCGGTGCTGCGCTTCGACTATTCCGGCCACGGCGCCTCCAGCGGCGCCTTCGAGGACGGCACCATCGGAACATGGCTCGAGGACGCTGTCGCCGCGATCGCGGCCTTCGCCGGCCCGGCGCCGGTGCTGGTGGGCTCGTCCATGGGCGGCTGGATCGCGCTGCTCGCCGCCCGCCGCATGGCCGCGCCGCCCTCCGGGCTGGTGCTGATCGCGCCCGCCGCCGACTTCACCGAGGCGCTGATGTGGGACCGGTTCTCCGACGAGACCCGCCGCGAGATCCTCGAGACCGGCCGCTGGATGCGGCCGAGCGAGTACGCGCCCGGCCCCTATCCCATCACCCGCGCGCTGGTCGAGGAAGGCCGCCGCCACCTCATCCTGGACGCGCCCGTCGTGGTGGGCGCGCCGGTGCACATCCTTCAGGGCATGCGCGACGTGGACGTGCCGTGGGAGCACGCCATGAAGCTGGTGGAGCGGCTGGCGGAGGACGACGTGGTGGTGACGCTGATCAAGGACGGCGACCATCGCCTGTCCCGCGACGAGGACATCGTCCGGCTGATCGCGGCGGTGGATGGGATGGCGACCGGCGCGTGAAGGGCTCGCCTCGCGGGAATCGGCGCGGTTAAAGTCCGGTTAAGCGTTGATTCGTTTCGATGCTCTCGCCCGTCCGCCGAAAGCCTCCCGCAGCCGATGTCCCTGCTCCGCGCCCTTGGCCTCCGCGCCCCCGTCCGACGCCCCGAGCCGCGCGCCGTCAGCGACGCGCTGACGGTGGCGACCCGGCTGGGCGAGGTGGCGATCGCCGTGCGGCGCACCGCGCAGGCGCGGCGCATGACGCTCAGGGTGCGGGCCGCGGCCCGGGACGTGACGCTGACGCTGCCGGCGCGCACCCCGATCGCCGCCGCGCGCGACTTCGTGGAGCGGCATGTGGACTGGATCGAGCAGCGCCTCGCGCGGCTGCCGGACCGCATTCCCTTCGCGCCGGGCGAACTGACGCCCATCCGCGGCGTCGGCCACCGCATCGTGTTGCGGGAGGGCGCGCGCGGGCTGGTGCGGATCGAGCCGGATCCCGACAGCGGATCTCCGGTGCTCGCCGTCCACGGCCACGCGCCCCATGTGGCTCGCCGGGTCTCCGATTTCCTGAAGCGCGAGGCGCGCAAGGACCTGCTGGCGGCGGTGACGCGCCACGCCGCCGCGCTCGGCGTCTCCGTCGGTCGCGTGACGCTGAAGGACACCACCACCCGCTGGGGGTCGTGCTCGTCCACGGGCGATCTCGCCTTCTCGTGGCGGCTGATCCTCGCGCCGGCCCATGTGCTGGACTATCTCGCCGCCCACGAGGTGGCGCACCGGCGGGAGATGAACCACGGGCCGCGCTACTGGGCCCATGTGGCGTCGATCTATTCCGACTACGAGCGGGCCGAAGCCTGGCTCAAGGCCCACGGCGCCACGCTGCACCGCTACGGCTGACGCGGCCGGCCGTCAGAGCCGGCGGAACACCAGATAATTGCCCTTGCGGCCTTCGCGGATCGCCTTGGCCTCGTAGCGGGTGCCGGGCCAGCCGGCCCAGGGCAGGCGCCAGTCGTCCGCCGTGGTCGCCGTCCACTCGAAGTCCGGCGAGCGGCGGGCGTGCGCCAGCGTCCAGGCCACATAGGTGTCGATGTCGGAGGCGAAGCGGAACGGCGCGCCGGGCTTCAGCGTGCGGGCGATGCGGCCGAGATTCTGGTCCGACACGAAGCGGCGCTTCCAGTGCCGGGTCTTGGGCCAGGGATCGGGATAGAGCAGATCGACCCGGGCGAGCGACGCCTCGGGCAGCACGTCGAGCAGCTGCGTGGCGTCGTCGTCGTAGAGCCGCACGTTGCGCAGGCCGAGCCGCTCGACCCCGGCGAGGCCCTTGGCGAGGCCGGCGAGAAACGGCTCCACGCCGATGAAGCCCACGTCGGGGTTCTCCGACGCCTCGTGCAGCAGATGCTCGGCGCCGCCGAAGCCGATCTCCAGCCGCACCTCGCGCACCGGAACCGGGAACAGCGCGCCGAGATCGTCCGGCACGGCGGAGAGATCGACCTTCAGCTCCGGAAGGTCGTCCTGGATCAGGGCCGCCCGGCCGGCGCGCAACGGCTTGCCGCGCCTCCGGCCGAAAAACGATCCCTCGTAACGCGTCGCGTCGTCGGACATCACGCCATCACCCCATGCCGCCCGACGCGGCCGCGCCTGACGCTCAGCCGAGCGCGGACTTCAGCGCGTCGACCAGATCGACCGCTTCCCAGGAGAAGCCGCCGTCCGCTTCCGGAGCGCGGCCGAAATGGCCGTACGCCGCGGTGCGGGCGTAGATCGGGCGGTTCAGCTTGAGGTGCTGGCGGATGCCGCGCGGGCTCAGCGAGATGACCTGGCCGAGCACCTTCTCGAGCTTGGCCTCGTCGACCCGGCCGGTGCCGTGCAGATCCACATAGATCGACAGCGGCTCCGACACGCCGATGGCGTAGGACAGCTGGATGGTGGCGCGGTCGGCGAGATCGGCCGCGATCACGTTCTTGGCGAGGTAGCGCGCGGCGTAGGCCGCGGAGCGGTCCACCTTGGTGGGGTCCTTGCCGGAGAAGGCGCCGCCGCCGTGGGGCGCCGCGCCGCCGTAGGTGTCCACGATGATCTTGCGGCCGGTGAGGCCGGTGTCGCCGTCCGGGCCGCCGATGACGAAGGAGCCGGTCGGGTTCACGTGCCACGCGGTCTCGGGCGAGATCCAGCCGTCCGGCAGCGTCTCGCGGATGTAGGGCTCCACGATGGCGCGGATGTCCTCGGAGGTCTGGGCCTCGTCGGTGTGCTGGGTGGACAGCACGATCGAGGTGACGCCCACCGGCTTGCCGCCGGCGTAACGCACGGTGACCTGGCTCTTGGCGTCCGGCGCCAGCGTGGGCTGCTCGCCGCTGTGACGAACCTCGGCGAGGCGCTTCAGGATCTTGTGGCTGTAGTAGAGCGGCGCCGGCATCAGCTCCGGCGTCTCGCGGCAGGCGTAGCCAAACATGATGCCCTGGTCGCCCGCGCCCTCGTCCTTGTTGTCGGCGGCGTCCACGCCCTGGGCGATGTGCGCCGACTGGGCGTGGAGATACACGGCGACTTCGGCCTTCTCCCAGTGGAAGCCGTCCTGCTCGTAGCCGATCTCCTTGATGGCCTTGCGCGCCACCTCTTCGATCCGGTCGTGGGTGATGCTCTCCGGCCCGCGCACTTCGCCGGCGATGACCACGCGGTTCGTGGTCACCAGCGTCTCGCAGGCGACGCGCGCCTCGGGAGCGGCCGCGAGGAACAGGTCGACGACCTCATCGGAGATCCGGTCGCTGACCTTGTCCGGATGACCTTCGGAAACGGACTCGCTCGTGAAAAGGTAATCTGCGCGGGCCAAGACAAAGCTCCGGTCGAAAAAACAAAGGCGTTCGTTAGAACGAACGCTTCGTTCTTCGCAGAAGCGATCCGGCGGGTCAAGGCGAGCCGGCGGTCAGCCGGCCGCGGGCTCCGTGTCCGCGAGCGAGGCCACCAGCTCCACGATCTTGCGCCGCACCTTGGCGTTGGAGATGCGCGCGAACGCCTTGTTGAGCTGAAGGCCTTCGGTGGTGGAGAGGAAGTCGACCACGTAGTCGGATCCGGGCGCTTCGGCCAGTCCGCCCTGGGCGGACTCGGCGCCGGGGGCGTCGTCGAAGAAGTAGGAGACGGGCACGCCCAGAACGTTCGAGATCTGCTGCATGCGGCTTGCGCCGATGCGGTTCGCGCCTTTCTCGTATTTCTGGATCTGCTGGAAGGTGATGCCCAGAGCTTCGCCAAGTTTTTCCTGGCTCATCCCGATCAAGACACGCCTCATTCGGACCCGGCTGCCGACATGCTTGTCGACCGGGTTCGGCGTTTTCTTAATCATAGTTCTATTCTCCTCGCGGTCCCTCCGTGCGGCGCGCCCCCGCCGTACAAGATTTCAACGTTGTGCGCACGAACGACCACGGGCGTTCGACGTCCCGACGCCAACTTATGGCGTAGCGGCGCCATTAGTCGGCGTCTCCTTGGGATTGTCAAACACTGCGCCGTCGCAGGACTGCGACGAGCATGAAAACAATGGGAAAGACAAAAAATAACATACCCCGAGTTGTGGAGTAAATCGTCGGCGCAATTTTCGAGGGGAGACGGGAGTCCACGACGCCGCGCTGGCCAAGCGGAAGGGCCGCAAGCACGCGGCCGTAAGAATCGACCACCATGGAGACGCCGCCATTTGCTGAGCGCACCAGCGGCAGTCCCTGTTCGATCGCGCGCGCCCGCGCCTGCGCCGCGTGCTGCAGCGGGCCGGGCGTGTGGCCGAACCAGGCGTCGTTGGTGACGTTCAACAGGAAGTCCGGCCGTTCGCCGCGCTGGACCTCGCCGGGGAAGATCGCCTCGTAGCAGATCAGCGCCCGGAAGCGCGGCCCCTGGGGCAGGGCGATCAGCGTGGCGCGGTCGCCGGCCGAGAACCCGCCCTGCAGCCGGGTGAGCTGCTGCAGCCCGATCGCCTCGAGCAGGGACTGGAACGGCAGATACTCGCCGAACGGCACCAGATGCAGCTTGTCGTAGGTGGCGTGGATCGCGCCGTCGTCGCCCACGAGGTGGAGCGCGTTCCAGAATTCGGGCGTCCCGTCCGCGCGCAATTCGCCCCGCACGGCGCCGGTGGCGAGCGTCGCGCCGGGCGCGAGGCTTCCCGCGATCCGCGACAGCGCCTCCGGCGTGCGCGACAGCAGGAAGGGGAAGGCGGATTCCGGCCACACCGTCAGCGTGGCGTCGGCGAGCCCGCGGGTCTCCGGGCCGCGCGCCTCGTCGGACAGGGCGAGATAAGCGTCCATGATGGCGTCGCGCTGGGTCTCCTGCGTCTTGATGTCCTGCGGGATCTCCGGCTGGATCGCGCGCACCGTGACGCGCGGGTCGTATTCCGTCGGTCCCGAGGCGAGGCGCGCGGCGCCGAAGGCGGCGAGCCCTGCGAGCGTCAGCGCCGCAGCCGCAACCCCCCGCCACGCGGGCCTCGCGCCCGCGAGCGCGGCCGGCGCCGCGAACACGGCGAGGGCGATGAAGGTCAGGCCCTCGACGCCGACCACCGAGGCGAACTGGCCGAACCAGCTCTGGTCCGCCAGCGCGTAGCCGAAGGCGTTCCAGGGAAAGCCCGTCAGGATGTGGCCGCGCAGCGTCTCCGCCAGACCGAGCGCGCCGGCGAAGGCGAACACGCGGGCGGGTCCGCCGCTCCAGAGCGCGCGGGCGAGCGCGAAGCCCGCGGCGTGGAACAGCGCGAGGCCGGCGGGCAGGGCGGCGACGCCGAGCGGCAGCAGCCAGCCGAAGATGTCGGCGTCCACCAGGAAGGCGGAGCCGATCCACCACAGGCCGCCGAGGAAATAGCCGAAGCCGAACCACCAGCCGAGGAGGGCGGCGGACAGGATGGCGCGGACCCGGCTCGCGCCGGAGGCGCCGTCGATCAGGAAGATCGCGACCGGGAAGCTCAGCGCCAGAACCGGCCAGAGCGACAGCGGCGGCATGGCGAGCGCCGAGGCCGCGCCCGCCGAAAAGGCGATCGTGACGCGGCGCCAGCCGTCGGCCAGCGTGATGGCCTGCGCGAGGGCGGCGAGCGGCGAGCGGCGCGTCATGGCGGTCGAGCCCCGATGGATCGCGCCGATCCGTGGCGGGCGATCAGGCCGCGTTGGCGGCGTCCTTGCCGGACGTATCCGATTCGTCGCCGTCGCGCTCGGGATCGCGCTCGGGCCGGGAGATGCGCACCGACAGCACCCGCCGCGGGTTGGCGTCGAGCACCTCGATCAGCCGTCCGCCGGGCCCCGCGATCACGTCGCCCTGCGCCGGCACCCGGCCGGCGAGGGTCACGATCAGGCCGCCGATCGTGTCCACGTCGTCGATGAAGTCGGAGACGTCGAACTCCGGCCCCACGGCCTCCGCCACATCCTCGAGCGACGCGCGGGCGTCGGCCACGAAGCCGCCGGCGCCGTCCGGGGCGATCCGCGCCTCGACCGCGTCGTCGTGCTCGTCCTCGATGTCGCCCACGATCGTCTCGACCAGATCCTCGATCGAGACGAGGCCGTCGACGCCGCCATACTCGTCCACCACCAGCGCCAGATGCACGTGCTGGGACTGCATCCGCGCAAGCAGGTCCATCACCGTCATGGAGGGCGGCGCGTAGATCACCGGGCGGATGAGGTCGAGGTCGGCGATGCGGGCGGCGAAGTCGAGCGCGCCCGGCGCCAGCCCGTTGGGGCCAGAAGCGCCGGCGATCCGGCCGAGCGCGTCCTTGATGTGGACCATGCCCGCGGGCTCGTCGAGCGAGCCGTTGTGCACCGGCAGCCGGGAGTGGCCGGCGGAGAGGAAGGCCTGCAGCAGCTCGGCGAAGGAGATGTCCGCCGGCGCCGCCTTGATCTCGGTCCGGGGCACCATCACGTGGTCCACCCGGGTGTCGTGGAGGCCGAGCACGTTGCGCAGCAGCGCCCGCTCCTGGGGGGTGACCGAGGCGTCGTCCGCCGGGTCCTCGATCGCTTCGGCCAGCGCCTCGCGCAGGGTCGGCGCGGCGCCGAGCCCCACGAAGGAGCGTAATCGATCCACCCAGCTGTCCTGGCGGGCCTCGCCGTCGTGCGTCTGGGACGCTCGGTCGCGAGAGGGATAGTCGGAGGAGGACATGGTGTCGGAACCGTTCAGCTTTCCAGGGAGGTCGCGGCGTCGGCGTCCGCGTAAGGGTCGGCCACGCCGATGAGGGCGAGGGCCTGGGTCTCCAGAGCCTCCATCTCCTCCGCCTCGGCGTCGTCGATATGGTCGTAACCGAACAGGTGAAGCACGCCGTGGACCACGAGATGGGCCAGATGGTCGCCGACCGCCTTGCCTTCGGCGGCCGCCTCGCGCTCCACCGTCTCATAGGCGAGGATGACGTCGCCGAGCATGGGCGCGTCCGCGGTCTCGTCGGGCTCGAAGGCCGGGAAGGTCAGCACGTTGGTGGGCGCGTCCTTGCCGCGCCAGTCCGTGTTCAGCTCGCGCACGCGGGCGTCGTCGGCCAGCGTCACCGCGAGCTCCGCGTCGGGGCGGGCTTCGAGCTCGCCTTCCGCGAAGGCGGCCCAGACGGCGCGGGCGACGATGGCCTCGGCGTCGGGCAGGGCGGTCCAGAGGTCGCTGTCGCGCACGGTTTCGAGCGCGACGGGGGGAGATCGATCCGGGCTCATCGCTTTCGCGTCAGACCTCCGGGCTGTCGTGGGCGCCTTCATAGGCGCGCACGATGCGGGCGACCAGCTCATGGCGCACCACGTCGGCGGAGCTGAAGCGGGTGACGCCGATGCCCTCGACGTTCTCCAGCAGCGCGACCGCCTCGCCGAGGCCCGAGACCTGGCCGGGCGGAAGGTCGATCTGGGTCGGGTCGCCGGTCACGATCATGCGGCTGTTCTCGCCGAGGCGCGTGAGGAACATCTTCATCTGCATGGACGAGGTGTTCTGGGCCTCGTCCAGCAGCACCACGGCGTTGGCGAGCGTGCGGCCGCGCATGAAGGCGAGCGGCGCGATCTCGATCATGCCGGACGCGATGCCGCGCTCAACCTTCTCGGCGGGCATCACGTCGTAGAGCGAATCGTAGAGCGGGCGGAGATAGGGGTCCACCTTCTCCTTCATGTCGCCGGGCAGGAAGCCGAGACGCTCGCCGGCCTCGACCGCGGGCCGGGACAGGATGATGCGGTCGGCCTCGCCGCGCTCGATCAACGCCGCGGCCCAGGCGACGGCGATGTAGGTCTTGCCGGTGCCGGCGGGGCCGGTGGCGAACACCAGCTCGTGCTTGGCGAGCGAGCGGATGTAGGCGTCCTGCGCGGCGGTGCGGGCCACCACGGTCTTCTTGCGGGTGGAGACCTGCGCGAAGCCGGGCCGGGGGCCCTCGCCGTCGGACGGGAACAGCTGGCCCTGGGAGGTGGTCAGGCGGATGGCGCCGTCCACGTCGCCGAGCGTCACCGGCTCACCGCGTCGCACGCGGTCGTACAGGTTCTCCAGCACCCGCTTGGCCTGCCGGCAGGCGTCCGCCGGGCCGCGCAGGCCCACGTGGTTGCCGCGCACCGTCGCCTCCACGCCGAGGCGGCGCTCCAGGAAGGCGAGGTTCTGGTCGTGGCTGCCGAACAGGCTGGAGGCGTGGCGGTTGTCCTCGAAGGCGAGCGTCACCTCGGCGGGCGAGGTCGGGGCCTCGCGCGCGAAGCCGGGCTTGCGCGGATTGGCCGTGGGGGCGTTTTTCAGCGGATCGAAACCTTTGGAGGTGGTCTCAACGCTCAAGCGATCGCCTCCGCGGGCTGAGGGAGAATGTCGCGCGCGCCGCCCGCGGGCGCGGCGAACAGGCTGTTCGCGCCGGTGTCGGTGACGACGGCGCGGATCACCTCGCCGACCACGGCGCCGGGCGCCGTGATCTGGACCGGCTGGAGATAGGGCGAACGGCCGGCGAGCTGGCCCGGATAGCGGCCCGGACGGTCCAGCAGCACGTCGATCTCGCGGCCGACCAGCGAGCGGGCGAAGGCCGCCTGCTGCGCGGAGATCAGCGCCTGAAGCCGCTGCAGCCGCTCGTCCTTCACCGCCTCGGGCACCTGCCCGTCCATGTCCGCCGCCGGCGTTCCGGGGCGCGGGCTGTACTTGAAGGTGAAGGCGCTGGCGTAGGCCGCGTCGCGGGCGATGGCGAGCGTGTCCTCGAAATCGGCGTCGGTCTCGCCGGGGAAGCCGACGATGAAGTCGCCCGAGAGCGCGAGGTCCGGCCGCGCGGCGCGGATGCGGTCGATCAGCCGCAGATACTCGTCCGCCGTGTGCTTGCGGTTCATGGCGGCGAGGATGCGGTCCGAGCCCGACTGCACCGGCAGGTGCAGATAGGGCATCAGCTTCGGCAGCTCGCGATGGGCGGCGATCAGCTCGTCGTCCATGTCGCGGGGGTGGCTGGTGGTGTAGCGCAGCCGCGCCAGCCCCTCGATCTCCGACAGCGCCCGCATGAGGCGCGCCAGCGACCATGTGCGCCCGTCCGGCCCCTCGCCGTGATAGGCGTCCACGTTCTGGCCGAGCAGCGTCACCTCGCGCACGCCGGCCGCGACCAGCCGCTCGGTCTCGGCGATGAGCTGGGCCGCGGGCCGCGAGCTTTCCGCGCCGCGGGTGTAGGGCACCACGCAGAAGGTGCAGAACTTGTCGCAGCCCTCCTGCACCGTGACGAAGGCGGTGACGCCGCGCGACGCGATGGCTTTCGGCGAGGGCTTGGCGAGGCGCTCGAACTTGTCCTCGACCGCGAAATCGGTGTCCACCGGCCGGCGACCTTCCGCCGCCTCGCGCAGCAGTTCGGGCAGGCGCTGGTAGCTCTGCGGCCCGATAACCAGATCGACCACCGGCGCGCGCTTGAGGATTTCGGCGCCTTCCGCCTGGGCGACGCAGCCCGCGACCGCCACCTTGGGCGCGCGGCCGGTCTCCTGCTTCATCTTCCGGATGCGGCCGAGCTCGGAATAGACCTTCTCCGCCGCCTTCTCGCGGATGTGGCAGGTGTTCAGGATGATGAGATCGGCGTCCTCGGCCGACTGCGTCTCGACATAGCCTTCCGGCGCCAGCGCATCCGCCATGCGCTCCGCGTCGTAGACGTTCATCTGACAGCCGTAGGACTTGACGAAGAGCTTGGGGGCGTTGGCTGTCATTCGGACGTGTCGGTCACGGGTCGGTCTTGGGCTCCTGCACGAGGCGTCGCCGCGCAATCTCTCCAAGCCTTACCGCGAAACGCGCGTGGAGAGAATAGGCGGCGCGCATGACGCCGCCGCGACATCCCCCTTGCCGACACGAAACCGCCCGGCGCGAGGGCCGGGCGGCGGGGCGTCTCAGGCTGGAAACGGAGCGCTCAGAGCCCTTCGAACAGGGCCGTGGACAGGTAGCGTTCCGCGAAGCTCGGGATGATGATCACGATGTTCTTGCCGGCGGCCTCGGGCCGGGCGGCGATCTCCAGCGCCGCGGCGATGGCCGCGCCGGACGAGATGCCCACCGGCACGCCCTCGATCCGGGCCACGAGACGGGCGGTCTCGAACGCGGTCTGGTTGCCGACCGTCACCACCTCGTCGATCACCGCGCGGTCGAGGATGCCCGGCACGAAGCCGGCGCCGATGCCCTGAATCTTGTGCGGGCCGGGCTGGCCGCCGGACAGCACGGGGGAATCCTCCGGCTCCACCGCCACGATGCGGACGGCGGGGTTTCGCTCCTTCAGCAGCGAGCCGACGCCGGTGATGGTGCCGCCGGTGCCGACGCCCGAAATCACGTAATCGATCGCGCCGTCGGTGTCGTTCCAAATCTCCTCCGCGGTGGTCTCGCGATGGATCTGGGGGTTGGCGGGGTTCTCGAACTGCTGCGGGATGACCGCGTTCGGGATTTCCTTCAGCAGCTCCTGCGCCTTGGCGACGGCGCCCTTCATGCCCTTCGGCCCCTCGGTCAGGACCAGCTCGGCGCCGAGCAGCGCCAGCATCTTGCGGCGCTCGATCGACATGGTCTCGGGCATGACCAGGATCAGCCGGTAGCCGCGGGCGGCGGCGGTGAAGGCGAGCGCGATGCCGGTGTTGCCGGAGGTGGGCTCGATCAGCACGCTGTCGGGCTTCAGCACGCCGTCGCGCTCCAGCGCGTCGATCATGGCGACGCCGATGCGGTCCTTGACGCTCGAGATCGGGTTGAAGAACTCAAGCTTCGCCAGCAGGTTCGCCTTCACGCCCTTGTGCTTGGCGAGGCGGTCGAGCCGGACCAGCGGGGTGTCGCCGACGGTGTCGGTGACGCTGTCGTAGATGCGGCCGCGGCCGGGGGCGCGCGCCGCCGTCTCGGACGGTTTCACAGCGGGCTGGGTCATGACGTTCGCGTCTCCTCAGGCGCCGGAGATCGTTGGCGCCCGTGGCGGGGCGTCCGGCGCGGCTTTGCTTGTCTCGAAAACACGCTAGCAAAGCCACATAAGAATGTCGATAAAGAGAAAATTACACCGTACTAGATCGTGAAATCATAGACCGGTCGGTTGTCGCCGAACACGTGGCGGCGCTCCGCCTCCTGGCACAGGTCCTCGACGCTGATCTCGTCCAGCTTCTCCAGAAAGCTCTCGGAGGCCGAGCGGATCATGGGCTTGACCACCGAGGTCACCAGCCGGGACGACTCGTCCTCGGCGCCGTCGGCCTCGATCCCCTCCACGTCGTCCGCCTCGCCCATGGCGGCGCGGATGATGTCGGCGATGGTGATGCGCCGGCGCTCGCGGGCGAGCTCGTAGCCGCCGCGTGGGCCGCGCACGCCCTTCAGGATACCGGAGCGCACCAGCACCTGCAGCAGGGTCTCCAGATGCCGTGGCGGCAGGCCGTGACGCGCCGCCAATGTCTTGGCGGCGATCGGGGTCGGCCGGGCGTGATACGCGATGTCGACGACGGCGGCGACGGCGAGAAGGCTGCGGCGCGGCAGCAAGTTCATTGGGTCCGTACCTCCGGCGTCATCGTCCAGTCGAGCCGAAGCCTCCATCGCCGCGCGATGTGGCGTCCAGCCCCCCGGCTTCCACGAGCGCGGCGCGCGCCACCGCAGCCACGACGAGCTGGGCGATACGCGCTCCGCGCGTCACGGTGAACGTCTCCTGCCCGAAATTCACGAGCAGCACTTTCAGTTCGCCGCGATAGTCCGCATCGATGGTCCCGGGCGCGTTGAGCACCGTCACGCCGTGCCGGAGCGCCAACCCCGACCGCGGCCTGACCTGAGCCTCGAAGCCTATGGGGAACTGGAGCGCAAGTCCCGTCGGGACAAGGGCGCGTTCGCCCGGCGCGATCGGAATCGGCGCGTCTTCGGGAACGGCGGCCGCCAGATCGAGCCCCGCCGCGGCCTCGCTCTCATAGGCCGGCAGCGGCAGGCCCTCGGCGTGGGCCAGACGGAGGATGCGAAGCTCGATCACGCGGAGGCTCCCGTCAGGCGCGTGGCGAAGCGGGCGATCAGCGCCTGCGCCACCGCCTCCTTGGTCATGGCGTCCCAGCGCTCGACGCCCTCGGCGCTGACCAGCGCCACCGTGTTGCGGTCGCCGCCCATAACGCCGCTCTCCGGCGAGACGTCGTTGGCGACGATCAGGTCGCAGCCCTTGCGGGCGAGCTTGGCGCGGGCGTTCTCGATCACGTTCTGGGTTTCGGCGGCGAAGCCGACCACCAGAGGCGGCCGCCCCTCGGCGCGGCGGGCGACGCTCGCCAGGATGTCGGGGTTCTCCACCAGCCGAAGCGTGGGCGGCCCGCCGGCGCCCTTCTTGATCTTCTGCGCGGAATCCGTCTCCACCCGCCAGTCGGCCACCGCCGCGGCGAAGATGGCGAGATCGGCCGGCAGCGCCTGCTCCACCGCCGCCAGCATCTCCCGCGCGCTCTCGACCGCGACCACGCGCACGCCGGCCGGATCGGGGATCGACACCGGCCCGGACACCAGCGTCACGTCGGCGCCGGCGGCGGCCGCGGCGGCCGCGATGGCGTGCCCCTGCCGTCCGGAGGAGCGGTTGGCGAGCACCCGCACCGGATCGATCGGCTCGTGGGTCGGGCCGGAGGTGACGAGCACGCGCCGCCCCTTGAGCGGCTGGTCGCCCCGGCGCGCGAGCGCGGCCTCGACCGCCGCGACGATGGCGAGCGGCTCGCTCATCCGGCCGAGCCCGCTCTCGCCCCGCTCCGCCATCAGCCCGGTCTCCGGGCCGACGAAGGCGACGCCCTGGCCCGTCAGCCAGTCCACGTTGCGCTGGGTCGCGGGGTGCGCCCACATGGTCGGGTTCATGGCCGGCGCGGCGAGGATCGGCGCGGTGGTGGCCAGCAGCGCGGTGGAGGCGAGGTCGTTGGCGAGGCCCGCAGCCATCTTGGCGAGCAGGTCGGCGGTCGCCGGCGCGATCACCACCAGGTCCGCGTCGCGGGCGAGGCGGATGTGGCCCACGTCCTGCTCGGCGGTGAGGTCGAACAGCTCCCGGAACACTGGCTCGGCGGTGAGCGTGCCCACCGACAGCGGCGTCACGAACTCCGCCGCCGCCGGCGTCAGGATGGCCCGCACCCCATGGCCGCGCTCCTTCAGCCGCCGGATGAGGTCCAGCGTCTTGTAGGCGGCGACGCCGCCGCCGATCACGAGCAGGATGCGGGACTGGGTCATGGGCGCGGGCTGTCCTGTCGGGGCGGGAGAGCGGTTCGCGGACGCGGGATCATGACAGGCGCTCCGTCATGCGAACAGATAGGCCGCGAGCAGCAGCGCGATCGCCCACAGCGCGAGGTCGCCGCGCAGCGAACGGCGCGCCGTCGCCCGCTCGACCGCCCGCACGCTCTCGGGCGCGAGCGTGACGCCGCGGCGGGCGGTGTCCTCCATGTCGGTCGCGAGGCGCTCGACCCGCAGCAGCAGGTCCGGCGCGCGGGCGAGGCCGCGCAGCAGGTCGCGCGCGTTGCCCGAGGCCTCCTCCACGAAGCCGACCGGCCCCAGATTGCGCTCCAGCCACTCGCGCACCACGGGGGCGGCGGTCGCCCACATGTCGAGCTTGGGGTCGAGCGAGCGCGCCACGCCCTCCACCACCACCATGGTCTTCTGCAGCATCAGCAGCTCGGGCCGGGTCTGCATCTGGAACAGCTCGGTGATCTCGAACAGCAGCGTCAGCAGCTTCGCCATGGAGATCTGGTCGGCGGTGCGGGAGTGGATCGGCTCGCCAATGGCCCGAAGCGCGCGGGCGAACTCGTCCAGCGACTGGTCCGGCGGCACGTAGCCCGCCTCGAAATGCACCTCCGCGATGCGGCGGTAATCGCGCACGATGAAGCCGTGCAGGATCTCGGCGAGGAAGCGGCGCTCCTTCTTGCCGAGCCGGCCGGTGATGCCGAAATCGACCGCGACCAGCGCGCCGGACGAATCCACGAACAGGTTTCCGGGGTGCATGTCGGCGTGGAAGAAGCCGTCGCGCATGGCGTGGCGCAGGAAGGTCTGCATCACGTGGCGTCCGAGCGCCGGCAGGTCGTGGCCGGCGGCGGCGAGCCCCTCGCGGTCCGAGAGCTTGACGCCGTCGATCCATTCCATGGTCAGCGCGCCGCGGGCGGTGCGCTCCCAGTCGACCGCCGGCACCCGGAAGGCGGGATCGGCGGCGGTGTTCTCGGCGATCTCGGACAGGGCGGCGGCTTCGAGCCGGAGGTCCATCTCCATGGCGACGGAGCGGGCGAGCGTCTCCACCACCGACACCGGCTTCAGCCGCCGGGTCTTCGGGACGAAGCGCTCGATCAGCCGGGCGCTGGCGTAGAAGGCCTTGAGGTCGCGGCCGAAGCGGCGGGGCACGCCGGGGCGCAGCACCTTCACCGCCACCTGGCGTTCGCCGAACGCGTCGCGCACCACCGCCGGATGCACCTGCGCGATCGAGGCGGCCGCCACCGGCTCGCCGAAGCTCGCGAACAGCCGCGACACCGGCGCCCCCAGCGCCTCGGCCACCGCCGTCTCGGCGATCGCGCGCGGGAACGGGTCCACGTTGTCCTGCAGCCGCTCCAGATCGCGCGCGGTGCGCACGCCCACCACGTCCGGCCGCGTGGCGAGGAACTGCCCGAGCTTGACGTAGGACGGCCCGAGCCGCTGCAGCGCTCGGGCGAGGCCCTCGCCGCCGTCCGCCGCGCCGCGCTTCTCGATCAGCCGGCCGAGGCGGAGCAGGGTGCGGACCGCCGGCGGCAGGTCGATCGGGTCCGCGAGCCGGAGCGCGCCCTCGCGCGCCATCACGACGCCGGCGCGGATCAGGCGGACGAGATTGGCGGGCGCGCTCAGCATGGACGGCCGGACGCGGGGGCGCCGGCGCCATGCTCCGCGGAGAAGAGGGAGCGCGCGTGTTCGTGAGGAGCCGTCACGCTCAAATCCGGAAGCCCATGTGCAGCGCGGCGACGCCGCCGGTGTAGGGCGTGGCGGTGACCTGGTCGAAGCCGGCCTCGCGCATCATGTCGGCGAAGGTCTCGGCGTCGGGGAAGCGTCGGATCGATTCCACCAGATACTGGTAGGGCTCGGCGTCGCCCGCCACCAGCCGGCCGATCTGCGGGATCACGCCGAAGGAGAAGGCGTCGTAGACCTTGTCCAGAACCGGCACGTCCACCTTGGAGAACTCCAGCACCAGCGTGCGGCCGCCGGGCTTCAGCACCCGGCGCATCTCCTTCAGCGCCATCGGGATGCGGGGCACGTTGCGGATGCCGAAGGCGATCGTCACGGCGTCGAACGAGCCGCTTTCGAACGGCAGCTCCTCGGCGTTGCCCTGCACGAACTCCACCCGGTCGTCGAGCTTCAGCTCCCGCGCCCGCGCCCGGCCCACGTCCAGCATGGCGCCGTTGATGTCGAACACGGTGACGCCGACACCGGTCCCGCCGCGCTTCAGCGCCCGGAAGGCGATGTCGCCGGTGCCGCCGGCGACGTCCAGCAGCTTGAAGCCGCGCGGCCCCCGCGGCAGGCCGAGCGCCGTCACCATGGCCGACTTCCACGCCCGGTGCAGGCCGCCGGACATCAGGTCGTTCATCAGGTCGTAGCGGGAGGCCACCTTGTGGAACACGTCGTCCACCAGCCCCTGCTTGCGCGACAGCGGCACTTCGGAATAGCCGAAGTGGGTGGCTTCGAGGTCGGCGTCGGCGCGGGTCATGGGCGTTCCTGCTGCGGGGCGGCGCGCCCCGGTCGGGGCGGAACCTAGCGCGGGCGGTTTCCGGGCGCTAGACAGGCGGCCCCCGTCCGGCGAGGTGTCCGCAATGCCCGAACTGCCCGAAGTGGAGACGGTGCGCCGCGGCCTCGCGCCCGCCATGGAGGGCCGCCGGATCGTCGGCGTCGAGGCCCGGCGGCCGGACCTGCGCTTCCCCTTCCCCGAACGGTTCGCCGAGCGGCTGACCGGGCGCACCATCGCCGCGCTCGGGCGGCGCGCCAAATATCTGCTCGCCGATCTCGACGACGGCGAGACGCTGGTGATGCATCTCGGCATGTCCGGCTCGTTCCGGGTGGAGACGGCGACGGACGCCGCGGCGCCGGGCGCGTTCCACCATCCCCGCTCCAAGGCGGCGACCCACGACCACGTGGCCTTCCGGCTCGAAGGCGGCGCCACCGTCACCTACAACGACCCCCGCCGTTTCGGCTTCATGGCGCTGATCCCGCGCGCCGGCCTGGAGGCGCATCCGCTGTTCCGCCACGTGGGGCTGGAGCCGCTCGGCAACGCGCTCGACGGCGCGCGGCTGAAGGCGCTGTTCGGCGCCAAGAAGACCAGCCTCAAGGCCGCGCTGCTCGACCAGCGGCTGATCGCGGGCCTCGGCAACATCTATGTCTGCGAGGCGCTGCACCGCGCCGGCCTGTCGCCGTTGCGCGCGGCGGGCTCGCTGACGGAGGCCGAGGCGGAGCGCCTCGCCGGCGACATCCGCGTCGTGCTGGAGGAGGCGATCGCAAGCGGCGGCTCCACCCTGCGCGACTTCTCCCACGCCGACGGCGCGCTCGGCTATTTCCAGCACTCCTTCCGGGTCTACGACCGGGAGGACGAGCCCTGCCCGACGCCCGGCTGCGGCGGCGTGGTGGAGCGCGTGGTCCAGACCGGCCGCTCCACCTTCTTCTGCGCCCGCTGCCAGCGCTGAGGGGGCAGGACGCCGCTCACGCCGCCGAAGGCGCTGCGCCCCCTTTTCTTGTCCCGGCCTTGAGCCGGGACCCATAAACGCCGACCCGTGGGAACAAAGCTCCCCGTCCGACGCGCTTTTTCGGAAACACCAGAGGTTCTGGGTCCCGGCTCAAGGCCGGGACAAGGTAAGAGGCCCTCGCGCCGTCACCCCAGCGTGACGATCACGGGCACGTGGTCGGACGGGCGGTCCCAGCCGCGGGCGAAGCGCAGGGTCTCGACGGCGGTGGTGCGATCGGCGACGTCCGCGCTCATCCAGACGTGGTCGAGGCGGCGGCCCTTGTCGGCGGCGTCCCAGTCGGCGGCGCGGTAGCTCCACCAGGAGTAGAGCTTTTCCGGATAGGGAACGTGGCGGCGCACGGCGTCGACCCAGCGGCCGGTCTCGCGCATGGCGTCGAGCCCTTCGGTCTCCACCGGCGTGTGGCTGACGATCTTCAGGAGCTGCTTGTGGCTCCACACGTCGTCCGGCGCCGGCGCGATGTTGAGGTCGCCCACCAGGATGCGGCCGGGCGCGTCGGCGATCCGCGCCGACCAGTCGGTCAGCTCCTTCAGGAACTGCAGCTTGTGGGCGAATTTCGGATTGAGGATCGGGTCCGGCTCGTCGCCGCCGGCGGGGACGTAGAAGTTGTGCAGCGTCACGCCCTCCAGCGGGCCGGCCGCGAAGGTGGTGGCGAGATGCCGGGCGTCGTCCTTGTCGGCGAAACGCTCCTTCGCCGTGGTGACGAAGGGAAAGCGCGAGAAGGTCGCCACCCCGTGGTAGCCCTTCTGCCCGTGCATAGCGACGTGCTCGAAGCCCATCTTGCGCACGTCCGACAGCGGGAACTTGTCGTCCGGGCACTTGGTCTCCTGCAGGCACAGCACGTCGATGTCGTGTTCGGCGACGAGCCGCTCCACGAGCCCGATGCGCAGGCGCACGGAGTTGATGTTCCAGGTGGCGATGCGGACGGGCATGGGCGGGGATCGCGGGCTGGCGGCGGGAGTCCCGCTTGTAGCGGCCGCGCGCCCGCGCCCAAACAAAAAAGGCGTCCGACCCCGGGGGAAAGGTCGGACGCCCGCGCCTGACGCGCTTTATGCCGGCGCGTGATGGCCGGCGCCACGAAGCTTCTTACGCCGCCCGCGACGGGGGAAACGCGGGGAGCGTCAATTCAGCTTCGCTCGATCAGCGAGATGGTCACGCCCACCCCATCCGTCAAGGACACGACGACGTGAGGCGCGGAAAAATCGCGCTCAGCGCGGGCCGCCCCGCACCACGCCCTGGCGGTTGATGCGGAACACACGCGGGTCGGGCTTGCGGGAGGTGTCGATGCCGTCGAGCGCGACAGTGGTCTCGCCGCCCTTGGCGTCGGTCACGGTCCAGGACTGCAGCGTGTAGTCCGCGCCGCCGAACATGAGCTGGAGCTGGGACCGGCCGCCGATGGCGCGCTTCTCCTCCAGAATCACGGAGACGATCTCCGGATCCTGGAACACGCCGATCACGTTGGCGTCCTGCAGCAGATCGATGCGTCGCTGCAGCAGGAAGCGCAGCGGCGTCTGGCTGAGCGGGTAGAGGTCCTGGGTGTTGAGCTTGCGGTTGCGCACCGCCACCGAGTCGCCGTCCGAGATGATCTCGAGCTGGCTCGGGGCGGCGTACTGGAAGCGGATCTTGCCCGGCTTGTCGAGGAACAGCGTGCCGGTGGTGCGTCGTCCGTCCGGACCCACCTGGGTGAAGTTCGCGACCATGGTCTGGATGGAGTTCACGTAGTCGCTGATGCGGCCGAGCGTGGCGCGCTGCGCGGGGGTCAGCTTCGCCACCGGCACGCCGCGGTTCGCGGCCGCGGGCTGGGCCAGACCGGCCGGGGGCGGCGGCACGTCCGTCATGTTGGTCTGCTGCGCCAGAACCGGAGAGGCGGCGAGACCGAACAGGAGAGCGGCGGACAGGCGGGAAGCAAACATCGCGGTGGCGGCCTCGTGGGAAAAGGGGCGCGGATTGGGTGCGCCGAACGGCGCGGCGCGGGAAGCTAGCGCCCGCCGCGCGCGGGTCGAGCCGGAACGTGACGCGACCTTCGTGGCGATTTCAGGTTCGGCCGCCCGTCACAGGCCCGAGGCCGCCGCCACGATGCGGCGCTTGAGGCCGGGCGCGCGGTCCACCAGCCCCATGCCCACGTCGCGCAGCGGCCGCGCGAGCGGGGACGTGAACAGCCGGTAGAGCCCGTCCATGGCGGTGGCGAAGCCCGCCACCTCGAAGCGGCGCGCGCTCTCGTAGGCGGAGAGCGTCGCCGGCGCGCCGAGGTCTTCGCCGGCACGGGCGGCTTCGCCAAGGACGCGCGTCAGCGCCGACACGTCGCGCAGGCCGAGATTGAGCCCCTGTCCCGCGAGCGGATGCACCACATGCGCCGCGTCGCCGATCAGCGCCACGCGCCGGCCGACGAAGCTGCGGGCGATCAGGAACCGCAGCGGGAACGCGCTGCGCGGCCCGGCCAGCGTCAGCGCGCCGAAATCGGGGCCGGCGCGCTTGGCGACCTCCGCCACGAAGGCGTCGTCGTCGAGCGCGACCATCTCCGCCGCCCTGGCGCGCCGCTCGCTCCACACGAGCGACGAGCGGTTCCCGGCGAGCGGCAGCATGGCGAACGGCCCGCCGGGTAGGAAATGCTGCACGGCCACGTCGCCATGGGGCGCCTCATGGGCGAGCGTCGCCACCAGCGCCGTCTGGTCGTAGGGGAAGGCGCTGACGGCGATCTTTTCGCGCGCGCGCACGCCCGACCGGGCGCCGTCGGCGGCGACCAGCAGGCGCGCGCGGACCTCGCCGCCGTCGTCGAGGCCGAGCGTCACGCCGCCGGCGGAGGCGGCGTGGGAGCGGATGGCGCGCGGATCGAGACGGACGCCGAGAGCCTCCGCGCGCGCCGACAGCGCCGCCCGCAGGTCGGCGTCGGAGACCATATGGGCGAAGGGCTCGTCCGCCGGCTGGTCCTGCCCGAGCTCCAGAAAGGTGGGGCGCAGGGCGTCCTCGAGCCGGCTGTCGGTGATCCGGAGCCCCGCCACCGGATGGGCCGTTGCAGGCCAGGCGTCCGCGCGCTCCAGCAGGCGGCGGCCGTCGGCGGCGATCATGGAGGCGCGGCCGTCGTCCCGGGGCCGGTCGCGCGCCAGCGCGGGATCGAACACGACCGCCCGGACGCCGGGGCCGAGCTCGGCCGTCAGCGCGACCGCGAGCGCGAGGCCCGCGGCGCCGGCGCCGGCGATGGCGAGGTCATGGATCGGGGCGGAGCGGTCGGGCGCGGTCATGGAGCCTCTCATAGCACGACGGGCGGCGCTTCGGGACGAGGGTTCGGGTTGACGCGCGCCCGGCGCCTGCCATCACTCCAGACGTTGAGACCGTGAGGGAGCCGCCATGTCCGCCGTCGCCGATCTGCTCAGGATTCTCGATCTGGAGCCGTTGGAGCGCAACCTGTTCCGGGGCCTGAGCCCGCAGACGGACTGGCAGCGCGTGTTCGGGGGGCAGGTGGTGGGGCAGGCGCTGGTGGCCGCGACCCGCACCGTGGACGGCCGTCCGCCCCATTCGCTACACGGCTATTTCATGCGCCCCGGCGACCCCAAGGCGCCGATCATCTACGAGGTCGACCGCATCCACGACGGCCGCAGCTTCGTCACCCGGCGGGTGAACGCGATCCAGCACGGCCAGGCGATCTTCTCCATGGCCGCCTCCTACCACCGGGACGAGGAGGGCTATTCCCACCAGATGGACATGCCCGACGTGCCCCGGCCCGAGGAGCTTCCCAGCGAGCAGGCGCTGAAGGAGCAGCTGATGCCCACCATGCCGCAGGCGATCCGGCTCTATTTCGAGCGCGAGCGGCCGATCGAGCTGCGCCACGCCGACCCCATGCGCTTCCTCGACGGAAAGCCCCGGCCGCCGTTCCAGAGCGTGTGGATCCGCGCCACCGCGCCGCTGCCGGACGATCCCGCGATCCACCAGTGCGTTCTGGCCTACGCCTCCGACATGACGCTGCTCGACACCGCGCTCGTCGCCCATGGCGACACGGTGTTCTCGGGCGAGATCATGGCCGCAAGCCTCGACCACGCGCTGTGGTTCCACCGCCCGTTCCGGGCCGACGAATGGCTGCTCTACACCCAGGACAGCCCCTTCGCCGGCGGCGCCCGCGGCCTGACGCGGGGGCGCATCTACACCGAGGGCGGCGAGCTGGTGGCGTCGGTGGCGCAGGAGGGCCTGATCCGGCGGCGCCGGCGCGACTGACTCGTGTCGCGGCTCCGTCATGCTCATTTCCTGAGCGCGGCCCCTCCGGCGCCTCATTTCTCTGCACGTGAAATGGGCATCCAGTGCGTTTCATAGGCATTTTCCGGCCGGCGACGCGAAAGGCGGCTCTACGGACGCGCGATGCGTGTTCGGAATCAAGCTTTCTCACCCTTCCCGGGCAGTTGGCACGACCCTTGAATTAAGCGGATCGGCGGGGCTCGGCGGCCGAAGGATCGGTCGGCCGGGCGCCTCGAACACGCAACAGTCGATCGGCCCATGGCCGCCTCCGAGGCGGGACCGGCCGATAGGTCAACGGGGAAGCGACGCATGAAACTCGTGATGGCCATCATCAAGCCGTTCAAGCTGGACGAGGTGCGCGACGCCCTCACCGGCATCGGCGTCCACGGCCTCACCGTCACCGAGGTGAAGGGCTACGGACGCCAGAAGGGGCACACCGAAATCTACCGCGGCGCGGAATATGCGGTGAGCTTCCTTCCGAAGCTGAAGATCGAGGTCGCCGTGGCGGCCGGCTCGGTCGACAAGGTGGTCGAGGCCATCGCCGCGGCCGCCAAGACCGGCCAGATCGGCGACGGCAAGATCTTCGTCTACTCGATCGAACAGGCGGTGCGCATCCGTACCGGCGAAACCGACGGCGACGCGCTCTGAGCGCTCTGACCGCGTCCTCCTCACCTTATTTCGACGACTTCGGGAGTCTAGCTCGATGAAACTCGGTTCCGTGCTCCGCTGGGGGGCCCCGGCGCTGGCCGCCGGATTGATGATGTCCGCCGCGGCTTTCGCGCAGGACGCCGCGGCTCCGGCCGCCGCCGCCGCCGCCGATCCCGTGCCCACCGTCAACAAGGGCGACGTGGCCTGGATGATGACCTCGGCGGTCCTCGTCCTGTTCATGACCATCCCCGGCCTGGCGCTGTTCTACGGCGGCCTCGTCCGCGCCAAGAACATGCTGTCGGTGCTGATGCAGGTCTCCACCATCGCCTGCCTGATGATGGTGGTCTGGATCGTCTACGGCTACAGCCTCGCCTTCGGCGACGGCGGCGCCTACATCGGCGACTTCTCCAAGCTGTTCCTGTCCGGCGTGACCACCGAGTCCACCGCGGCGACGTTCAGCAAGGACTTCGTGATCCCCGAATACGTCTTCATCGCCTTCCAGATGACGTTCGCGGCGATCACTCCGGGCCTGATCGTCGGCGCCTTCGCCGAGCGCATCAAGTTCTCGGCCGCGCTGCTGTTCTCGGTGCTGTGGGTCACCTTCTGCTACTTCCCCATCGCCCACATGGTCTGGCACTCGAACGGCATGATCTTCAACTGGGGCGCGCTGGACTTCGCCGGCGGCACGGTGGTGCACATCAACTCCGGCGTCGCGGCGCTGGTGGGCGCGCTGGTGCTCGGCAAGCGCGTGGGCTACGGCAAGGACATCATCGCTCCGCACTCGCTGCCGCTGACCCTGATCGGCGCCGGCATGCTGTGGGTCGGCTGGTTCGGCTTCAACGCCGGCTCCAACCTCGAGGCCAACGCGGGCACCACGCTCGCGGTGCTGAACACCTTCGTCGCCACCGCCGCGGCCGGCCTCGCCTGGACGTTCGTGGAATGGGCCGCCAAGGGTAAGCCCAGCATGCTCGGCCTCGCCTCCGGTCTGGTGGCCGGTCTGGTCGCCATCACCCCGGCCGCCGGCGTGTCCGGCCCGGTCGGCGCCATGGCTCTCGGCGCCTTCGCCTCGGTGGTCTGCTTCATCTTCTGCACCACGGTGAAGAACGCCCTCGGCTATGACGACAGCCTGGACGTGTTCGGCATCCACGGCGTGGGCGGCATCGTCGGCGCCATCGGCACCGGCATCGTGGTGGCTCCGGCCCTCGGCGGCGTCGGCGTCGCCGACTACGCCATGGCCGGTCAGGTCTTGACCCAGATCAAGGCCGTCGCCGTCACCATCGTGTGGACCGGCGTGGTCAGCTTCATCCTCTACAAGATCGTGGACGTGCTGGTCGGCCTCCGCGTCTCGGTGGAGGAGGAGCGCGAGGGTCTCGACCTCATCTCCCACGGCGAGCGCGCCTATCACAGCTGAGCGATCCCGCTCCTCACTCACGACGCGAAAGGCCCCGGTTTCCGGGGCCTTTCTTTTTGCCCTGTCGCGGTCCCTTCGCCTTCTTGGGGCGGGCGGCGTTCCGGCCCGCTTCGGCGGCGAAAAGTAAGCGCCTCTTAACCCTCCCGTTTTACCTTTTCGGTGGAAACCGGCCGAAGTGTCGATCAAGCGTTCATGAGGTTGGCGTCGTTGATGCGGGTGTGGTGTGAGGACAGGGCCGTGACGAAACGCGGCCGGCGCGGCGGCGGCGCGTGGCCCGTCGCGCGGACGGGAGCGTGACCATGCGGACGCTGAGGACCACGCGTTCCCGCGGTTTCCAGCCCGTCGCCATGCTGCCGGACGCCCTGCGCGAGGGGCTGGCGCGGCGCGCCGTCGAGCTCGGCGGGCTGACGCTGGTCGGCCTCGGCGCGCTTGCGGCCGTCGCCCTCGCCACCTGGTCGGTGCAGGATCCGAGCCTCAGCCACGCCACCGACGCGCCGATCCACAACATGCTCGGCCCCGCCGGCGCGGTGGTGGCCGATCTTCTCACCCAGCTGTTCGGGCTCGCGGCGGCCTTCTTCGTGCTGCCGGTGGCGATCTGGGGCTGGCGCCTGCTGACCCATCGCGCCGTCGAGCGCGAGAAGCTGAAGCTCGCCGCCTGGCCGGTCTCGGCCGCGCTGCTCGCCGGCTTCGTCGGCTTCTTCCCCGCCTCGCCCGGATGGCCGCTGCCGACCGGGCTCGGCGGCGTGCTGGGCGATCTCTTCACCATGGCCGCGGACGCGATCGGCTTCACCTCGGGCGTCGCCCGCATCGGGGCGGCGGCCATGCTCGGCGTCGCGGGCCTCGGCGCCTTCGCGGTCGCGATCGGCCTGATCGGGCCGCACGACGCGGAGGACGACGCTCTTGCGCCGGCCCCCCGACGTGACGGGCGGACCGAGCCCGTTCTGACCCACGCGCCGCGCCGCGCCGCCCCGCCCGTGGCCGCGCAGGCGCAGGACGATTACGACGAGGACGAGGACGACGACCGCCGGCTGGTCTCGCTCGGCCTGTTGGTGCATTGGGGCCTGTCCGCCAAGGCGGCGCTCGGCCGCGTCGTGTCGCGCCGCGGCGCCTCGTCCGACGACGACGAGCGCGCGCTGTCGCGCATTCTGGCCCGCGCCGCCGCG
>NZ_JBHTMX010000024.1:0-26225 GCF_042679725.1 Methylopila musalis | reverse complement strand
CGGCTCGGCGCGCGCGACCTCGCGCTCGCCGCGGCGCTCGGCCATGGGGCGCTTGCGGTGACGCGGCGGCCCCGGGTCGCCATCCTCGCCACCGGCGACGAGCTGGTTCTCCCGGGCGCGTCCGTCGGCCCGGACCAGATCGTCGCCTCCAACGCCTTCGCCATCGCCGGCGCCGTGATCGCGGAGAGCGGCGAGGCGATCGATCTTGGCATCGCGCGGGACGACCGCGCCGACCTCGCCGCCGCGCTCGACCGCGCCTTCGCCGCCGAGCCGGACATCCTGATCACGCTCGGCGGCGCCTCCGTCGGCGACCACGATCTGGTGCAGCCGGCGCTGCTCGAGGCCGGCGTGACGTTCGACTTCTGGAAGATCGCCATGCGGCCGGGCAAGCCCATGATGGCGGGTCGCCGCGGCGGAACGCTCGCGCTCGGCCTGCCGGGCAATCCGGTGTCGTCGATCGTGTGCGCGCTGCTGTTCCTCGCGCCGGCGTTGCGTCGCCTGTCCGGCCGCGCCGACGTGGATCCGCTCCCCCGCGCCGCCCGCCTCGGCCGCGACATGCCCGCCAACGACCATCGCGAGGACTACATGCGCGCCGCCCTCCACGTGGGCGGGGACGGCGTGACGGTCGCGACCGCCTTCCCGCGGCAGGACTCCTCCATGCTTCGCCCGCTGGCGGAGGCCGAAGGCCTCCTCATCCGCCCCCCCCACGCCCCCGCCGCCCGCGCCGGCGACCCCTGCGTGGTGCTGGAGCTCCCGCACCCGCTCTGAGCGGGCGCCACCTGCCTTGTCCCGGCCTTGAGCCGGGACCCATTTCCGCCGACGCTTCCGTACGAAGCTCCACGCTCGCAGCTGGATTCTGCAACGGAGACGCATCTGGGTCCCGGCTCAAGGCTGGGACAAGTAAGGCGGCTCAGCGGCTGCACCGGCGATCTGCGCCGCACGCCAAAGCCACCGCGCCTCACTGAACGGCGAAGCGCGCGCCTCTTGTCCCGGCCTTGAGCCGGGACCCATTTCCGCCGACGCTTCCGGACGAAGCCCGACGCTCGCAGCTTGATCCTGCAACGGAGACGTTTCTGGGTCCCGGCTCAAGGCCGGGACAAGGAAAGGGTCGCCCCTGCGCTCGCGATCCGCACCGCATGCCAGAGACGACATACTTCAGCGAACGGCGAAGCGCGCGCCTCTTGTCCCGGCCTTGAGCCGGGACCCATTTCCGCCGACGCTTCCGGACGAAGCTCGACGCTCGCAGCTTGATTCTGCAGCGGAGATGTTTCTGGGTCCCGGCTCAAGGCCGGGACAAGGAAGGAGGCTCGCCCCTCTTACGACGCCACCTCGTCCGCCATGGTGGCGCCGCGGGCGCCTAAGGGGCGGGCGGCGCCGGTGGTGGTGTCGATCGCGGTCTGGTGCTCGAGTTCGGCGTTGAGCTCGCCGCCGAGCAGGACCACGATCACCGACATCCAGATCCAGGTCATGAAGCCAATGGCGGCGCCGAGCGAGCCGTAGGTTTCGTTGTAGGTGGCGAGGTTCTCCGCGTACCAGGAGAAGGCGATCGAGCCGCCGATCCAGAGCACCGCGGCGAGCAGCGAGCCCGGCATCGCCCAGCGCCATTTGGGCCGGCGGCGGCTGGGGCCGAAGCGGTAGAGCAGCGTCAGCGCCAGCAGCAGGCAGCCGAACAGCACCGGCCAGCGGCTGAGCTTCAGCAGCAGCTCCGCGCTGTGGCCGAGGCCCACGAACTCCAGCGCCACCGGCAGCACCACCACGGCGTTGAACGCGGTCAGCAGGAACAGGATCGCGCCGAGCGTGAAGGCGAGCGAGCGCAGATTGAGCCCGACGAAGGAGCGCTTCTCGCGCTCCTCGTAGACCACGTTCAGGGCGTCGAACAGCGCCTTCACCCCGGCGTTGGCGCTCCAGAGCGCCGCGCCGAGACCGAAAACGAAGGCGAAGCCGAGCGCGCCGTCGCTCTTGGTCACGATGCGGGCCACCTGCTCGCGGACGATTTCGAGCCCCGCCTGCGGCACCACGTCGGAGAAGGCCGAGAGATGCCCGTCGAGCGTGGCGAGGTCGGAGGTCAGGCCGTAGATCGAGACCAGCGCCACCAGCGCGGGGAAGATCGCCAGCAGGGCGTAGAAGGTCACGCCCGCCGCGACCGCCAGCAGGCGGTCGTTGGAGATTTCGGCGTAGACGCGGAGCGCGATGTCCTTCCAACCGCGCGGCGGGATCTCCACGGGCGTGTCGGCCGCGCGGCCCCGCGCCTGCTCCTCCGTCCCATGGAGATTCGGCGCCTCGGGCCCGCTCGTCTGCGGCCTGCGCGCGGGCCGCGCCGCCGCGAACCATCCATAGGCCAGCGCCCCGGCCGCGATCCCCGCGGCGCCCATAAGCACCGCGTCACCGTTCGCTTTCCGTCGTTCCACGATCTCGCCCCGCTTATCACTCGACAAGCCCAACGCCCGCGCGTTGAAAAGCGTTTCCCCGACCCCGGCATATTTTACAGAATGGGCCTGCGAATGTGTCTTTCGACACAAACCGCCGCCAATCGCTCCCGTAGGTTCGCCGCCATCAGGGGGACTCGATGCCGTTTCACGTGCGCTGGACCGAAAACAACGAAACCCGTTCCGCGCACGAGCCGACGGCGCGAGCCGCGCTGCGCCGCGCGGTGGCGGCGGAGACGGTCGGCCACGGCGACATCGAGGTGACGCTGCCCAATGGAACCACGCTGACCTCGTTCGAGCTGCGGGCGCTGGCGGCAATCGAAGACGAGTGAACTTGGCCGCCCAAGAGCCGAATGACGAAAAACCCGCCGCGGATCGCTCCGCGGCGGGTTTTTCGTCGGCGAACGGCGGTCGATCGTGGCTCAGTAGCGCTTGTAGCTCAGGAACTTGCCGGACATGGCGAACTTGACGCGGTCGCCCTTCTGGTCGGGCTGGCGCTCCATGGTCATGTCGAAGTCGATCGCGGACATGATGCCGTCGCCGAACTCCTCCTGGATCAGCTCCTTCCAGGTGGTGCCGTAGACCTGGATCAGCTCGTAGAAACGGTAGATCAGCGGGTCGGTCGGCGGAACCTGCGGCAGCGACCCGCGATAGGGGATTTCGGTCAGCAGGATCTCGGCCTCCTTTGGCAGGTCGAACAGCTCCGCCGCCTTGGCGGCCTCGCCGGGCTCCAGCCGCATCTGGCCGAGCAGCGCGGCGGTGACGACGATCGGCGAGGTGGAGACCGCGATCTTCTCGTGGATCTGCTTCCAGGTGAGGCCCTTCAGGCGCTTGGCGGAGAGGACGAGTTCGGTCACTTCGGCGCGTTTCATGGCGCGTTCCTTTCGAGGCGGGACACGGAGAGGGCGTTCGCCGCGCCGGACGGCGCGACGGTGACGGGAGTTGAGGATGGGCCGGCGCTCGACAGCGAGTCAGACCGCGGCGAGCGCCTCCGCGGGCGTCGGCCGCACCACCGGGACCTTGCGCGGGTCGTAGGTCTTGCCGGCGATCTCCTGGGCGAAGCTCTTCGAGCGGGAGACCAGGAACTCCAGCAGATGGTTGCGCAGAGGATAGTAGTTCGGGTGCTTGTGCATGGTCGTCGGGCGGCGGTCCGGCGGCAGCGTGTTCTCGACCACTTCGGCGATTTTCGCCTGCGGCCCGTTGGTCATGAGCACGATCCGGTCGGCGAGCAGCATGGCCTCGTCGATGTCGTGGGTGATCATGAACACCGTCTGCCGGGTCTCGGTGCAGATGCGCCGCACCTCGTCCTGCAGGCTGCCGCGGGTGAGCGCGTCGAGCGCCGAGAACGGCTCGTCCATCAGCAGCATCTTGGGCTCGATCGCGAGCGCGCGGGCGATGCCGACGCGCTGCTTCATGCCGCCGGAGAGCTCGGAGGGCTTCTTGTCCTCCGCGCCCGAGAGATGGACGAGGTTGAGGTAGAACCGGCAGTGCTCGCGCACCTTCTCCCGGCTCCATTCGGGATGGCGCGACGACACCGCGAAGGCCACGTTCTCCAGCGCCGTCATCCAGGGCAGCAGCGAATGGCCCTGGAAGATCACCGCCCGGTCGAGGCTCGGGCCGGAGATCTCCCGCCCGTCCACGATCACGGAGCCGTCGGTCGGGCGGTCCAGACCCGCCAGCACGTTCAGGATGGTAGTCTTGCCGCAGCCGGAATGGCCGATCAGACAGACGAACTCGCCGGGGTGGATCGGCAGCCAGATGTCCTCGAACACCGTGGTCTCGCCGCCGCCACGCTTCGGATAGCGCTTGGAGAGCGCCTCGACCGAGATGAGGGGCTTGGTCATGGGGCTCACTCCACGTAGGCCACGAGCCGCGCCGCGCGGGCGAGCGCCAGATCGAGCGCCATGCCCACGAGCCCGATCAGCAGGATCGCGGTGATGATGTTGCCGATCGAGAGGTTGTTCCACTCGTTCCAGACGAAGTAGCCGATGCCGGTTCCGCCCACGAGCATCTCGGCCGCCACGATCACCAGCCAGGCGATGCCGATGGAGATGCGCATGCCGGTCATGATGGTGGGCGCCGCCGCCGGCAGGATGACCCGGAGCGCCTTGCGCAGGCCCCCGACCTCCAGAGTGGCGGCCACGTTCAGCCATTCCTTGCGCACGCTCGCCACGCCGAAGGCGGTGTTGATCAGCATCGGCCACAGCGAGCAGATGAAGATTACGAAGATGGCGGAGACGCCGGAATCCTTGATCGTGTAGAGCGCGAGCGGCATCCAGGCGAGCGGCGAGATCGGCTTCAGGATCTGGATGAAGGGATCGAGCGCCCGGTAGAGCAGCGGCGACATGCCGATGAGGAAGCCGAGCGGGATCGCGACCGCGGCGGCGATCAGGTAGCCGATCAGCACCCGCCCCAGCGAATAGGCGAGCTGGATGCCGACGCCCTGGTCGTTGGCGCCGCGCACGTAGAACGGGTCCTTCAGGTGGCCCCAGAGCGTGGCGGCGACGTCGGCGGGCGTCGGGAAGGCGCTCTTCGCGCCTTGCGCCGCCGCGCCGGACACCAGCGCGGCGTATTCGGGATCGACGTCGCCCGCCGCCACGCCGCCGGTCGGCAGGGTGGCGAAGTGCCAGGCGCCGATCAGCGCCGCGAGGATCAGCAGCGACAGCAGGCCGGCGCGCAGCTCGAGGGAGCGGCTCATGCCCGCGCCCCCTCGACCCGGCCGCGCGCCGGGCCGCCGACGTCCGCGCGTTTCCGATCGCGGGCCGAGGATGAGAAAACGACGGCGCTCATCGTCAGCCCCGCTTGATCGCGAAGGAAGCCACGTAGTCCTCCGGCTTCGACGGATCGAACGGCTTGCCCATGATCGAGAAGGTCTTGGTGGTGGCCTCCGGCGGCGTCAGGCCGGCCTCGGCCATCAGCCTCTTGGCGTCGGTGGCGAGGAATACCTCGTTGGCGATGCGGGCGTAGTCCACCTCACCCTTGATCTGGCCCCAGCGCTTCATCTGCGTGAGGATCCAGACGCCGAAGCTCTCCCACGGGAACGGATCGAAGGCGATGCGGTCGGCGACCTTCTTCACCCCGCCGAGGCCGTCCGCATAGGTTCCGGTCAGCACCTGCTCCACCACCGTGACCGGCTGGTTGAGATAGTTCGCAGGCGCGATGGCGGCGGCGATCTCCTTGCGGTTCTCGGGCTTCTGGGCGTAGGCCGTCGCCTCGATGATCGCCTTCAGCAGCGCCTGATAGGTGCCGGGCGTCTCGGTGACGAACTGCCGCGAGGCCGAGAACACGCAGCAGGGATGGCCCTCCCACAGCTCCTTCGACAGCACGTGGATGAAGCCGACGCCGTCATAGACCGCGCGCTGGTTCACGGGGTCGGGCGCGAGGAAGCCGTCGATGTTGTCGGCGCGCAGGTTCGCGACCATCTCGGGCGGCGGCACGGCGCGGATCTGCACGTCGGTGTCGGGGTCGATCCCGTGCTCGGCGAGGTAGTAGCGCAGCAGGTAGTTGTGCATGGAGTAGTCGAAGGGCACGGCGAACTTCATGCCCTTCCACGACTTCGGATCGCGGCGGTCCTTGTGCTTCACCGACAGGGTGATGGCCTGGCCGTTCACGTTCTCGATCGCCGGGGCCGACCACGGGATAGGGTTCGAGCCGACGCCCATGGAGATGGCGAGCGGCATGGGCGAGAGCATGTGCGCCGCGTCGTATTCCTTGTTGATGGCCTTGTCGCGGATCACCGCCCAGCCGGCGGTCTTGACCACCTCCACCTTCAGCCCCTGCTTCTCATAGAAGCCCATGGGCGCGGCCATGATGATGGGGGTGGCGCAGGTGATGGGGATGAAGCCGACCTTGAGGTCGGTCTTCTCGGGCTTCAGGTTCTGCGCGAACACCTCGGTGGCGGTGGCGAGCGGGAACAGCGCGTTCACCGCCGCGACCGCGGTTCCGGCGCCGACCGCCGACAGGAAGGCGCGGCGGGTGGCGTCCTGCGGGAACAGGGCGCGCATCACCGCGCTTTCAACGACGCGGGCCGAGCGGGCGTCGGCGTCGCGGGTCTCGGCGGCGTGCTCGGCCTCGGTGGCGTGACGGCCGCAGGAGCAGCCGCCGGTGAGGCGGAAACGGGAATCGAACGGGTTCTGGAAAACGCTCATCGCGGCGACGGGCTCCGTCTGAAGATCTCTGCCCATGGTCAGAGCAGGAGCCGTGCCAACCCGCGCGACCGCCTCCAGCGGCTCATTTTCCAACGAAACGCCCGGACAACGCGAACTGACGAAATGTCGTCATTTACGATATATCGTGATCCGATCCACGAAATGTCGTAAGTGACGGCCATGTCCGGTTCGATCCTGCCCGCCGCCGCCTTTCACGCCGCAGCCGACGCCGCGCTGATCGTCGATCCGTTCGCCGACCGCATCCTCGCCGCCAACGCGCAGGCCGCCGCGCTGCTCGACCGGCCGGTGGAGGCGCTGGTGGGCGGCTCGCTCTCGGCGCTGCATCCGGGGCAGCTGCCGGCGCTGGTGGTGTTCTCGGAAGCCGTGCTGACGCAGGGGCGGCACTGGACGCGCTCGCTGACGCCGAGCCGGCCGGACGAGCGGGCGCTGCGGCTCGAATATGTGGGCGTGCGCCTCGGGGGCTCGGCCGCCGCCGGCCTGCTGTTCACGCTGTCCGATCTCGACGAGCGCCGCCGGCGCGACGCCAACGCCGAGGCCGACCTCTACATGCGCGACGGCATCGCCGAATGGCGGCGGGTGGAGCGCTTCTTCCAAGACGTGGAGCGGGAGAACCAGCTCATCCTGAAAGCCGCCGGCGAAGGCGTCTACGGCGTGAACGACGACGGCGTCACCACCTTCCTCAACCCCGCGGCGGAGCGCATGCTGGGCTGGCGGGCGGAGGAGCTGGTGGGGCGCAACATGCACGCCACCGTCCATCACCGCCACGCGGACGGCAGCCACTACCCCCACGACGACTGCCCGATCTACGCCGCCTTCCGGGACGGCGCCGTGCACCATGTCACCGACGAGGTGTTCTGGACCAAGGACGGCGCGCCGCTCTGGGTCGAATACACCTCGACCCCGATCCGCGACCGGGGCCGCATCGTCGGCGCGGTGGTGGTGTTCCGCGACATCGGCGAGCGCCGCAAGGCCGAGGCCCAGCTGAAGGCCGCGCTCGCGGAGGTCGAGGAGCTTCGCCTGCGGCTGGAGCTCGAGAACGCCTATCTGCAGGAGGAGATCCGCACCGAAAGCCGCCACCGGGGCGTGATCGGCGCGAGCGCCGCGATCCAGACCGTGCTGCGGCAGGTGGATCTCGTGGCGCCCACCGACGCCACCGTGCTCATCACCGGCGAAAGCGGCACCGGCAAGGAGCTGATCGCCCGCGCCATCCACGAGGCGAGCGGCCGCTCCCGCCGGCCGATGATCCGCGTCAACTGCGCGGCGATCCCCCGCGAGCTGTTCGAGAGCGAGTTTTTCGGCCACGCCCGCGGCGCCTTCACCGGCGCGCTGCGCGACCGGGTCGGCCGCTTCGAGCTCGCCGACGGCGGCACGCTGTTTCTGGACGAGGTGGGCGAAATCCCGCTGGAGCAGCAGAGCAAGCTGCTGCGCGTGCTGCAGGAGGGGCAGGTGGAGCGCGTGGGCGAGGAGCGCACCCGCGCGGTGGACGTGCGCGTCATCGCCGCCACCAACCGCGATCTGGAGGCGGAGGTGCGCAAGGGCGCGTTCCGGCGCGACCTGTTCTTCCGGCTGAACGTGTTCCCGATTCACTCCGTGCCCTTGCGCGAGCGCCCGGAGGACGTGCCCCCGCTCGCCCTCCACGCCCTGAAGCGCCACGGGCAGGGCCGGGACGACGCCGCGCTGTCCCTGAGCGAGGGCGATATGCGCCGCCTTGTGGCCTATGACTGGCCGGGCAACGTGCGGGAGCTTGAGAACGTGATCGAGCGGGCGGTGATCCTCGCCCGTGACGGCCGGGTGCGGATCGACCTCCCCGACGCCGCCCCGCGCCGGGCCGCACCCGCGGCCGTGGAGATCGCCGCCCTCGAATCCGCGGCCGGCGGGGTGCTGTCGGAAACCGAACGCCGCGCCCGCGACCGCGCCAGCATCCTCGCGGCGCTCACGGCGGCCGGCGGCAAGGTCTCCGGCCCCGGCGGCGCGGCGGAGCGCCTCGGTCTCAAACCCACCACCCTCGCCTCCCGCATGAAGGCGCTCGGCGTGGTGCGGCGGGGGTGAGCCGTCCTTACTTGTCCCGGGCTTGACCCGGGACCCAGAAACGTCAGCGTCTCAGAACAAGGCGTCTCGACCGAAGCGCTCTACCCTAAAACCGAAGCGTCTCTGGGTCCCGGGTCAAGCCTGGGACACGAGACGCGGCGCGTCAGGCGACCGCGGCGAGGCCGTGTTTGCCGCCGGCGGCCAGGGTGGCGTCGAGGAAGGCGACCATGTGGGCGATGGCCGTGCGGGCCTCGGGCAGGAAGCGGGCGAAGGCCTGCCAGACGTGGGGCATCTCCGGCCACACCTCCAGCGTGGCGGGCGTGCCGGCGGCGCACAGCGCGGCGTGGAGGCGAACTGCGTCGTCGCGCAGGATCTCGCTGCCGCCGCATTGCAGGAAGCAGGGCGGCAGGCCGGAGAGGTCGCCGAACAGCGGCGACAGAAGCGGATCGCGCAGGTCCCGGCCCGAGGCGTAGGCGTCCACCACCAGCGGCAGGCCCGCGGCGTCGAGGAAGGGGTCGAGCCCGGCGTTGCCGCTCATACTGTCGCCGCTGCCGGTCATGTCCACGAAGGGCGACAGGCCGACCGCCGCCGCCGGCAAAGGCAGCCCGTCCGCCTTCAGCCGCAGCAGCAGCGCGAACGCCAGATTGCCGCCGGCGCTGTCGCCGACCAGCGCGACGGCGTCCGGCGCGGCGGCCTCCTCCAGCAGCGCGGCGTAGACCGCGACCGCGTCGGCGAGCGCGGCCGGGAACGGATGCTCGGGCGCGAGCCGGTAGTCCGGCACTACGGTCTCCGCGCCGACGCCCCGCGCCAGCCGCCCGGCGATGCCGCGATGGGTGCGGGGGGAGCCCGCCACGAACGCGCCGCCGTGCAGGTAGAGCAGCGTCCGCCCTCCCCGGTGGCCGATGGCGGTGTGGCGCTCCACCGCGACACCGCCGACGGCGTCCGCCCGGCGGACCACGTTGCGTGGGAAATCGGGAGCGACGCGCGCCACCGCGTCCACCTCGCGCCGCAGGCGGATCACGTCGGGATTGTGCTCCAGCCGCGGCTTGACGGCGTAGCGCAAAACGAGGTTCAGCATGCGCGCCTGGGCGCTGACCGGGCCTTCCATCGCTCGACTCCTGACGCTGCGCCGCAGCATGTTCGACGATCGAGCCCGGCGATTGAAGCGAAAACGGGGCGGCGCATCGCCGCTTTGAGCCTGTCGCGGGCGCCGCAGGCGGGCGGCTTGTGGCATGGTCCGGCGATCAGCGGATCGAACGAATCGGATACGGACGGCGGATGGCGGGCGGCGACAACGCAGACGGCGCGGAAAACGGTCTCCCGTTCGGGAGCGCGCTTCCGTCGGCGCAGAAGCCCGACGCCAAACGGGCCGCCCCGCGCCCCGCGCCCCGCTCCGAGACGCCGGGAGAAGCGGGCTACACCGCCATCGACATCGAGGTGCTGGAGGGGCTGGAGCCGGTGCGTCGGCGGCCCGGCATGTACATTGGCGGCACCGACGAAAAGGCGCTGCACCACCTGTTCGCCGAAGTGCTCGACAACGCCATGGACGAGGCGGTGGCGGGCCACGCCAGCTTCATCGCGGTGGAGGTCGGCCTCGACGGGTCGGTGACGGTGACGGACAACGGCCGCGGCATTCCGGTGGACCCGCACCCGAAGTTCCCGCAGAAGTCCGCGCTCGAGGTCATCATGACCTCCCTGCATTCCGGCGCGAAGTTCGACGGCAAGGCCTACGAGACCTCGGGCGGCCTGCACGGCGTGGGCGTCTCGGTGGTGAACGCCCTTTCGGAACGCGTCGAGGTGGAGGTAGCGCGCAACCAGAAGCTCTACCGGCAGATCTTCTCACGCGGCCTGCCGCTCGGGCCGCTGGAGCCTGTGGGCGCGGCGCCGAACCGGCGCGGCACCCGCGTCACCTTCCGGCCGGACGAGCAGATCTTCGGCGCGGGCGCGCGGCTGAAGCCCGCGCGCCTGTTCCAGATGGCGCGCTCCAAGGCCTATCTGTTCTCGGGCGTGAAAATCCGCTGGAGCTGCCCGGCGGAGCTGCTGGCGGACGCCGGCGACACGCCGGACCGGGCCGAGCTGCATTTCCCCGGCGGGCTGAAGGACTATCTGGCGGCGAGCCTCGCCGGCCGATCGCAGGCGGCGGAGCTGTTCACCGGCGCCCACAAGCGCGCCGGCGGCCACGGCGCGGTGGAATGGGCCGTCGCCTGGACCGACGACGGCGACGACGGTTTCTCCCGCTCCTACTGCAACACGGTCCCAACGCCCGAGGGCGGCACGCACGAGCAGGGGCTGCGCATGGCGCTGCTGCGGGGCCTCAAGGCCTACGCCGACCTCACCAACGTGAAGCGCGCCGCGATCCTCACCGGCGAGGACGTGGTGAACGGCGCAGCCATGATGCTGTCCGCCTTTATCCGCGAGCCGGAGTTCCAGGGCCAGACGAAGGAGCGCCTTGCCACGCCCGAGGCGGCGCGCATCGTCGAGACGGCGGTGAAGGACGCCTTCGACCACTGGCTCGCAGCCTCCCCCCAACAGGCCAACCGGCTGCTGGAGCACGTCATCGCCCGGGGCGAGGAGCGGCTGCGCCGCCGCGCCGAGAAGGACGTCGCGCGCAAGACCGCCACCCGCAAGCTGCGCCTGCCGGGCAAGCTCGCCGATTGCAGCCAGGCGGGCTCGAAGGGCTCGGAGCTGTTCATCGTGGAGGGCGACTCCGCCGGCGGCTCCGCCAAGCAGGCCCGCGACCGCGCCACCCAGGCGGTGCTCCCCTTGCGCGGCAAGATCCTGAACGTGGCGAGCGCCGGCGCCGACAAGCTCGCCCAGAACCAGCAGCTCGCCGACCTGCTGCTCGCGCTCGGCTGCGGCGCGCGGGCGCGCTACGTGGAGAACGAGCTGCGCTACGAGCGGGTGATCGTGATGACCGACGCCGACGTGGACGGCGCCCACATCGCGTCCCTGCTGATGACGTTCTTCTTCCGGGAGCTGCCGGAGCTGATCCGCAACGGCCACCTGTTCCTCGCGGTGCCGCCGCTCTACCGGATCAGCCATGGCGGAACCACGGTCTACGCCCGCGACGACGCCCACAAGGACGAGCTGCTCGCCAGCAAGGCGTTCCGCAACAAGAAGGTGGAGATCGGCCGCTTCAAGGGCCTCGGCGAGATGCTGCCGGCCCAGCTGCGCGACACCACCATGGCGCACGCGAAGCGCACGCTGCTGAAGGTCGAGATCGCCGAAGCGGCGCGCGAGGACACCCGCGACACGGTGGACCGGCTGATGGGCACCAAGCCCGAGGCCCGCTTCCGCTTCATTCAGGAGCGCGCGGCCTTCGCGGGCGATCTGGTCGACATCTGACGGGCGACACGCACCGGCGCGCGGCCACATCGCGGTCGTTGTTGGCGGTCATGCTGCGGCGAAGGATGATGACCGGCTCGACCGACGAGGCCCCGCCCATGCCACGCAGCCCTCTCCCCGCCGCGGCGCTCGCCGCCCTTCTTATCGCCTCTCCAGCGCTCGCCCAGACGGCGCCGGCCCCCTCGCCGCAGGCGCCCGCCGAGAAGGTCGATCCCGGCCCGGTGCGGCCGGACCCGACCACGCCCGCCGCCCCGGAAACGCCGGAGGGCGAGGCCGAAGCGGAGGCGCCCGCCGACGATCCGCTCGGCGTCGCCGCCAACGTGACGGTGGCGCGGATCGCGAGCCCGTGGAGCACGGCCGACGGCAAGGGCTTCTCCCGCGTCATCGGCGTGATCGACGGGACGCGGCAGCGGTTTTACGCCCAGTGGCTGACCGAGCCGGACGGCCGCGTGATCGAGACCCGCGAGATCGAGAACGAGGACGCCGCCCGGCTGACCTTCGGCGACATCCGCGCCGAACCCGGCTCCACCGGCGGCGTCACCCTGTTTCTCGACACGCAGGCCGATCGGGACGGCCTGCGTGACACCTGGGTGCTGATCCTCGGCGCGCCGGGGGAGATCCGGTTCGGCCCAGCGATGAACTGATCCCCGGCCGTCAGGCCGTGATCTCCTTCGCCGTGATCTTGTAGCGGAAGCCGTCGGCGTCGAGGCAGTCGAGCCGGCCGGCCGCCGTCTCCGCCTGCGGATACATCAGGAAGCCGAGCTTCGGCCCGCTGGAGCCGGGAAGCGCCACGTCGTGGGCGTCGTTGAAGGCGATCCAGTTGGTCTCCCAGGCGCCGAGCAGGGCCGCCCGCGCCGCCGCGACCTTTGGGTCGTCGAGCTTCAGATTGGCCGGCGGCTCCTCCAGCGCGACCTTGCGCACGTCCGCCGGATCGGCCGGAACCCAGCCCGGCCCGTCGAGCCACACCTCCGCCCGGCAGTGCTGCGCCTTGGTGATCGTCTCGGAATTGGCCCCGAGGCTCTTGTAGCCGAAGCGGGAGGGAGCGACGCGGATGCCGTAGATGTCGCGCGCCGGCACGCCGACCGCGCGCACCAGCCCCACGAACAGCGCGTTCAGATCGGCGCATTTGCCGCCGAGATTGCCGCTCTCCAGCATGGAGGCCACGTCGCCCAGGCCGCAGCCGCGCACCTTGGCGTCGCGGAAGGTGTTGGTCACCACCCACTCGTAGATCGCCCGCACCTTCTCCCGGTCGGTGGCGGCGCCGCCGACGATGGAGAGCGCCGTCTTGCGCACGATACCGTCGGTGGGGATCAGGTCGGTGGCGGCGAGGTTGCGCTCACGCTCGGCGGCGGAGAGCGCCGGCGCGCCGCCGGCCGGCAGGTCCACGGCGCGGTCGCGGGTCGAGACCCGGCTCACCACCGCGAGCTTCGGCGCCTCGGCGCCCTCGCGCCACTCCGCCTGCACGAGGCCGGCCTCGCCCTCGATCAGCTTCGCCGTCGTCGCGTCACCCTCGAAGCTCGAGCCTTCGGGCCGCGTCCAGTCGTCGACGCGGAAGGCCGCGGTCGGAACCCACACCCGCGCCGCGCCCTTGGTCGGCGGCAGCTCAACCTCGGTGCGGATTTCGAACGTGCGCCAAGCGCCGGGCTTTGGCGCGAAGGCCGGCGCGGCCTGCGCCCGGCCGATCGTGGGGACGGCGGCCAGCGCCACGGCGGCGACGCTGCCCTGCAACAGAGTTCTGCGGTCCATCATCTCACCTGCTCCTTCATGTCCGCCGGGCGGTCTGCGCCGCCTCGGCCAAATGCCGTCAGGGCGCGCCGAGCGACCTGATCGCGTCGTCCGTCTCGGAGGCGCTCCAGTCCACGGGGCCGCTCGCGACCCGCGCCACGGCGCCGCCTGGCGCGAGCGCGATCGTGCTCGGCAGCACCTTCACGCCGAGCGCCCGGGCGACGCCCCGGTCCTCGTCCACGGCGACGGGAAAGCCGAGCGCGAAGGGGCCCACGAAACGGGCGACGCGCATGGCGGGCTCGCCCACATCGACGCCGATCACGGTGATGCGCTTCGCGTTCGCGGCCACGAAGCGCGCCAGTTCCGGCAGCTCCGCCCGGCAGGGCGCGCACCAGGTGGCGAAGAAGTGTAGCAGCACAGGCTTGTCCGGCCGCGCGGTGAGCGCGATCGGCGCGCCGTCCAGTCCCGGAAGCTGAAGCGTAGGCGCGGAGATCGGCGCGGGCGGCGCGAAGGGCGCGAACGCGATGTCCTCGGCGGAGGCGGCGCCCGCGGCGGCCATGACGACCAGCGTCGCCAGAAGCGTTTTGGGGCGGAAAGGCTGGATCGCCGTCACGCGGCAGACTCCCAGTGGCGCGCGGCCCATCGGCTGCGGTCAATCGTCACGATGGGACGGGCGGCCGACGCGGTCAACGCCGCAGCCCCGCGCTCGCTGCAATCGTGATCGCCCTGTGCGGACATGCTCCGAAGGGATGCGGCGCGGGCGCGGCGCGTATATGGTCGCGCCCCGCAATCGCACTCAATCCGCCGAGACGCCCTTATGACCGTGACGTTCGCCGACGTGGAGGCCGCCGCCCGGCTGCTGGAAGGGGCGGTCTCGCCCTCGCCCATGCTGGCGGCGCCGAAACTCTCCGCGCTCACCGGCGCGGACGTGCGCGTGAAGTACGAGAACTTCCACGTCACCAACGCCTTCAAGGAGCGCGGCGCGGTCTCGAAACTGGCGCGGCTGACGGCGGAGGAGCGCGCCCGCGGCGTCATCGCCATGTCGGCGGGCAACCACGCGCAGGCGGTGGCCTATCACGCCACCCGGCTCGGCATCCCCTCCATCATCGTGATGCCGGACACCACGCCCCATGTGAAGGTGGCGGCGACGCGGGGCTTCGGCGCCGAGGTGGTGCTGGACGGCGAGACCGTGGCCGAGGCGCAGGTGCGCGCCAGCGCCATCGCGCTGGAGCGCGGCCTCACCTTCGTCCACCCCTATGACGACCCCTATGTGATCGCGGGTCAGGGCAGCATCGCCATGGAGATGCTCGCCGCCGATCCCGATCTCGACTGTCTGGTCGTGCCCATCGGCGGCGGCGGGCTGATCTCGGGCATGGCGATCGCGGCCAAGACGATCAAGCCGGGCATCGAGGTGATCGGCGTCGAGGCGGCGCTCTACCCCGCCATGTGGAACGCGCTGCGCGGCGAGGAGCTTCCGGTGGGGGGCCCGACGCTCGCGGAGGGCATCGCGGTCAAGAACGTCGGCGTGCTGACGCGCGAGATCGTGGCGCGGCTGGTGGACGACATCGTGCTGGTGTCGGAGGCCGAGCTCGAGCGCGCGGTGAACGCCTATCTCATCCACCAGAAGACGCTGGCCGAAGGCGCGGGCGCTGCGGGGCTCGCGGCGCTGTTCGCCCAGCCGGAACGCTTCGCCGGCCGCAAGGTCGGCCTCGTGCTCTGCGGCGGCAACATCGACCCGCGCATCCTGGCCTCGATCATGGTGCGGGAGCTGGAGCGCGACCAGAAGATCCTCGCCTTCCGCATGACCATCGCCGACCGGCCCGGCATGCTGGGCCTGATCTCGGGCAAGCTCGGCGAGCTCGGCGCCAACATCATCGAGGTGCATCACCAGCGCCAGTTCCTCGACGTGCCCGCCAAGGGCGCGACGCTGGACGTGACGGTGGAGACCCGCGACCACGCCCATGCGGAGGCCATTCTGGCCGCCTTCCGGGAGATCGGCCTGCCCTGCCGCAGGCTCGACAGCGGCGCCGGAGGGTGACGAGGCGTCGGAATCGCTTGGGTTCCGGGCCGGCCTTGCCTATAAGGGCCGCACGCCGCGACCGTCCGGCCCGCCGGGCGGCGCTTCAGATCGACCCCCGCAACGGCTCGCTTTTTGACCCCGGTCGTCTTCGTCCTCAACGGTCCCAATCTGAACCTCCTCGGCCTGCGCGAGCCCGCCATCTACGGCGCCGGCACGCTCGCGGACCTGGAGCAGCAGTGCCGCGCCTCCGCCGCGCGGCTGGGCCTGAGCGCGGACGTGCGGCAGTCGAACCATGAAGGCGACCTCGTGGACTGGATCCAGGAGGCGCGCACGGCGGCGCAGGGCATCGTGCTGAACGCCGGCGCCTTTACCCACACCTCGGTCGCGATCCACGACGCCCTGCGCGCCGTCGGCCTGCCCGTGATCGAGGTTCATCTGAGCAACGTGCACGCCCGCGAGAGCTTCCGTCACCACTCCTTCGTGTCTCCGGTCGCGGCCGGCGTCATCGTGGGGTTGGGAACCGACGGCTATGACTTCGCCCTCGAGGCCCTCGCCCGCCGCATCTCGCGGCGCGACCCATCATCTGAGCCGATCACGGCGTGAGCCCGCCCGTCGGAGAGCGACATCCATGAGCAAGCCCCCCGCCAAGTCCTCCATCGATCCGGAGCTGATCCGCGAACTCGCGAAGCTACTCTCGGAGAGCGACCTCAGCGAGATCGAGGTCGAGGTCGAGGACCTTCGCATCCGCGTCGCCCGCCACGTGCAGGCGCAGGCCACCGTCTACGCGCAGGCCGCCCCCGCGGCGCCGGTCGCCGCGCCCGTGCCGTTCGCGGCCGAGCCCGCCGCCGCGAGCGACCCCGCCAAGAACCCGGGCGCGGTGACCTCGCCCATGGTCGGCACCGCCTATCTCGCGCCCGAGCCCGGCGCGAAGGCCTTCGTGGAGGTCGGCTCCTCCGTCCGGCAGGGCCAGACCCTGCTGATCGTCGAGGCCATGAAGACCATGAACGCGATCCCCGCGCCGAAGTCCGGCGTGGTGCGCGAGATTCTGATCACCGACGGCCAGCCGGTCGAGTTCGGCGAACCGCTGCTGATCGTGGATTGATCCGGCGATGCCGAACATCCAGAAGGTTCTGATCGCCAACCGCGGCGAGATCGCGTTGCGCATCCTGCGCGCCTGCAAGGAGCTCGGCATCGCGACCGTCGCGGTGCACTCCACCGCCGACGCCAACGCCATGCATGTGCGGCTCGCGGACGAGAGCGTCTGCATCGGCCCGCCCGCCGCCCGCGACAGCTATCTGAACATCCCGTCGCTGCTGGCGGCCGCCGAGATCACCGGCGCGGACGCCGTGCATCCGGGCTACGGCTTCCTGTCCGAGAACGCGCGCTTCGCCGAGATCCTCGAGGAGCACGGCCTCGTCTTCATCGGGCCGAAGCCCGAGCACATCCGCATCATGGGCGACAAGATCGCCGCCAAGCAGACCGCCAGGCGCCTCGGCATCCCGGTTGTGCCGGGCTCCGACGGCGGCGTCACCGACGACGAGGAGGCCCGCCGCGTCGCGGAAGGCATCGGCTTCCCCGTGCTGGTGAAGGCGGCGTCCGGCGGCGGCGGCCGCGGCATGAAGGTCGCCATGACCGCCGACGACCTGTCGGAGGCGCTTCAGACCGCCCGCTCGGAGGCCAAGGCCGCCTTCGGCGACGACGCGGTCTATCTGGAGAAGTACCTCATCCATCCGCGCCACATCGAGGTGCAGGTGCTGGGCGACGGCGAAGGGGCCGCGATCCATCTGGGCGAGCGCGACTGCTCGCTGCAGCGCCGCCACCAGAAAGTGTGGGAGGAGGCGCCCTCGCCCGCCCTCACCCAGGAGGAGCGCGAAAAGATCGGCGAGACGGTCGCCCACGCCATGCGCGAGCTGAAGTACCGCGGCGTCGGCACCATCGAATTCCTGTACGAGAACGGCGAGTTCTACTTCATCGAGATGAACACCCGCATCCAGGTGGAGCATCCGGTGACGGAGATGATCACCGGCATCGACCTGATCAACGAGCAGATCCGCATCGCCAGCGGCGCGCGGCTCTCGATCGCGCAGGAGGACGTGACCTTCCGCGGCCACGCCATCGAGTGCCGGGTCAACGCCGAGAACGCCGAGACCTTCCGCCCCTCGCCGGGCCGGATCGAGTATTACCACGTGCCGGGCGGCCTCGGCGTGCGCGTCGACTCCGCCGCCTATCAGGGCTATTCGATCCCGCCGAACTACGACAGCATGATCGGCAAGCTCATCGTCCACGGCCGCAACCGCGCCGAGTGCCTGATGCGCCTGCGCCGCGCGCTGGACGAGTTCGTGGTGGACGGCGTGGACACCACGCTGCCGCTGTTCCGCCGGCTGGTGCGCAACCCGTCCATCCAGGACGGCGATTACGACATCCACTGGCTGGAGACGATGCTGGCGGAGACCAGCGGTCGCGGAGACGCGTGATCACGCGCGGAGGACGGCCGGACAGCCGATGACCCGGGTCAACGACGTGCTGGTGGAGATCACGCCGGATGTGCTGCTGAAGGCTTACGCCTGCGGCATCTTTCCGATGGCCGACAGCGCGGACGATCCGGGCCTGTTCTGGATCGAGCCGGAGCTTCGGGGCGTCGTGCCGCTGGACGGGTTCCGCGTCTCCTCCCGGCTCGCCCGCACCGTGCGCTCGGACCTGTTCGAGATCCGGGTCGACAGCGCCTTCGAGGCGGTGCTCGACGGCTGCGCCGCGCCGGCGCCCGACCGGCCCAAGACCTGGATCAACGCCCGCATCCGCCGGCTTTACAGCGATCTTCACGCCATGGGCCATTGCCACAGCGTGGAGGCGTGGCGCGAGGGGCGGCTGGTGGGCGGGCTCTACGGCGTGCGGCTGGGCGCGGCCTTCTTCGGCGAGAGCATGTTCCACACCGAGCGCGACGCCTCCAAGGTGGCGCTGACGCATCTGGTGGCGCGGCTGCGGCGCGGCGGATTCCGCCTGCTCGACACCCAGTTCGTCACCGACCACCTGCGCACCTTCGGGGCGATCGAGACGCCGAAGCGCGTCTATCACCGCATGCTGGACGAGGCGCTGGCCTGCGACGCGGACTTCTTCTGCTGGCCGAAGGGCGAGCCCGTCTCGGGCGCCGAAGCGCTGCAGGAGCTTGTAACCCTTCGGTAACCACGACGACGGACACTGCCCCGGTCGCGCCTGAGGCGCCGCCTGTGCGAGTACCGCCGATGAACGCTCACTATCGCCGCGCGTCCCTCGTCGTCGACGACGATCGTTCGGCCACCTTCTGGTCGTCGCGCCGGCCGACCATCGATCTCGTTCCCGAACCCTCCCTGTTTCACCGCCTGCGCCCGGCGCTGCCTTATGCGGCCGCTGTGGTCGCGGTCGCGGCCCTCGTCACCGGCGCCGCGACGCTTGCGACCACGCCGCTGATGACCGACGGCGTCGAGGACGTGGCCGCGCTCGACGCCCGCGCCATGGGGCTCGCGGCGGCGCTCGATCCCACGGGCCAGTCCGCGCGCGACGCCGCGATGGACCGCAAGGTGGCGCAGATGCAATCCGAGATGACGCGCCTGCGCCGTGCGCTCGACCAGTCGAAAAAGGGGCAGGCCGCGCTCGCCAAGAGCGCCGCCGGACAGGACGAGATCAAGGCGCTGAAGGCCAAGATCGCAGATCTTGAGAAGACGCTCGACGCCTCCCGTCAGGCCTCCGCCGGCAAGATCGACGAGCTGACCCGCATGGTCGAGGCCGCCAAGACGCAGGCCGCGACCGTGGAGACGGCGAAGGCGGAACCGGCGAAGCCCGCGGAGAGCCCCCAGCTCGCGGACCTGCGCGACCGGGTCGAGAAGATCGAGAAAGCCTCCGCCGCGACCGTCGCGGACGCCAACCCCAAAGCGACCGACCCCGAGACCACCGGCAGCATCTCGGCGGCCGACGGCGCGGGCTCGATCGTGAAGAACTGGAGCGTGCGCGAGGTGTCGGAGGGCGTCGCCCGGCTCGACGGCCGCCACGGCCTGATTGAGGTGCGGCGCGGCGACGACACGCCGGAGTTCGGCCGGGTGCGCGCCGTGGAGCGCCGCGACGGCCGCTGGGTGGTCGTCACCGACCGGGGACTGGTTCTCCAGCGGCCCTGAGAGGGGCCCCGTCAGCCCTTCGCTTTCGCCGCCTTCTTGGCCTTCTGGGCGGCGCGCAAGCGCGCGGCGCGGCCGGGCTTGGTGATCTGGTGGGCGCGGGCGATGGCGAGCGCGTCCGCCGGCACGTCCTCCGTCACCACGCTGCCGGTGCCCACATAGGCGCCGTCGCCGATCGTCACCGGCGCGATCAGGGCCGTGTTGGAGCCGATGAAGGCGTCGGCGCCGATGTCGGTGCGGAACTTCGACACGCCGTCGTAATTGCAGGTGATGGTGCCCGCGCCGAGATTGGCGCGCGCGCCCACCCGGGCGTCGCCCACATAGGTCAGGTGGTTGAGCTTGGCGCCCTCCTCCACCTCGGCGTTCTTCACCTCGACGAAGTTGCCGACCCGCGCGCCCGCGCCGAGCGTCGCGCCGGGCCGCAGCCGCGCGAACGGGCCGACGGAGACGCCCCGTCCCACATGCGCGCCTTCGAGATGGCTGAAGGCATGGATGACCGCGCCGTCCTCCACGGTCACGCCGGGGCCGAACACCACGTTCGGCTCCACCGTCACGTCGCGGCCGAGCGCGGTGTCGTGGGAGAAGAAAACGGTCTCCGGCGCGATCAGCGTGGCGCCGTTCTCCAGCGCCGCGGCGCGCAGGCGGTTCTGGAACGCGGCCTCCACGGTCGCGAGCTGGGCGCGGGTGTTCACGCCCTGCACCTCCGCCTCCGGCGCGGCCTCCACCGCCACCGCCAGCCCGGACAGCACCGCCACCTCCACCACGTCGGTGAGGTAGAACTCGCGCTTGGCGTTCTGGTCGCCGATGCGGTCGAGCAGATCGAGCGCGCGGGCGCCCGCGAGCGACATCAGCCCGCCGTTGGACAGGCGGATCGCGCGCTCCTCGTCGGTGGCGTCCTTCTCCTCGCGGATCGCCACCAGATTGGGGCCCTCGGAGATGAGCCGGCCATAGCCGGTGGGGTCCTGCGCCTCGAAGCCGAGCACGGCGACGCCCGCGCCCCGCGCCAGCGGCGCCCGCAGGCGCTTCAGCGTCTCGGCCCGGACCAGCGGCGTGTCGCCGTAGACGATCAGGACGTCGTCGTAGCCCTCCGCCAGAACCTCGCGCGCCGCGAGCACGGCGTGCGCGGTGCCGCGCCGCTCCTCCTGCACGAAGACGCGGGCCTCCGGCGCGAGCTTCGCAGCCTCCGCCGCCACGTCCTCGCGGCCCGGCCCCACGACCACCGCCAGCGCCTCGGAGCCCGCGTCGCGCGCCGTCGCCAGCACATGGCCCAGCAGCGAGCGCCCGGCAGCGCGGTGCAGCACCTTCGGCAGGTCGGAGCGCATGCGCGTGCCTTCGCCGGCCGCGAGCACGATGGTGAGGCAACGGCGAGCGGCGGAGGCGGTCATAAGCGGTTCCGGATCTGCGGCGTCAGGGCGGCGCGCCCTCCGAGTCAGGACGCGCAGGAACCTTGGCCGCAATTCCTCACGGCCCGCAACCTCGCGCGGCGACGGAATTCCACATGATCAAGCGGCGACTCAGGTATCTTTCGCCCGCAACCTGCCTCCCCGCTGCCCTGGCGGACCGTCAGCCGCCACACGGACCCGCGCGTGACCCACGAACCGCCTCACGATCCCTATGACGTCGTGCACCGGCTCGACCGGCCGACGCCCTCGATGGTGTGGGGGCTGGTCATGGCCGTGGCGCTGCTTGCGGCCGGAATCGCGGCGTTTCGCGGCGGCGGCCACGGCGCGCCGGGCGCGGACGCCTCGGCGCTGGAGGTGGCGCGGCTCGAGCGGGAGGTGCGGCGCATCGCAGCCGAGCGCGACGATCTTTCCCGCCGCATGGCGACGCTGGAACGGGGCGTGGGCGAATTGAAGATCGCGGCGATCGCCCAGCGCCCGTCGGGCGCGACCGGTTCGATCTCCACCGGCGCCGGGGCGTTCGCCCTGTCGCTCGGCGTCGAGATGTCGGCGGAGGCGGCGCGCCGCCGCTGGAGCGCGCTCGGCGCGCGCTATCCCCGCACGCTCTCGGGCCTTGCGGCGAAGGTCGCCCGACGCCCGGGCGGCGCGCTGGAGCTCCTCGCGGGGCCCTTCGCCACCGCGGAAGCGGCCGCCCGCGCCTGCGCCGAGCTTGCGGCCCCGGCCACGCCGTGCGACCCAGTGCCCTTCACGGGTGAACCGCTCGAGAGGCTGTGATTTTCGCCGCAGGTTTCGGCTGTGAGCGATATTTCGCCGCTGGCGCATTGGAAATCATGTGTCTCTGCAGCATTATTTAGGCCTCGTCTCAATGTCGAACGGCTCCCGGACGGGCGGCGACGCCCGTGTTTTTCATCGCCCATGAACCGTCGCAGCTTCCTCGCAGGCGCGCTCGCCGCGCCCATGATCGCCACGGCCAACGCGCAGGACGCGCCGAAGCCTGACGCGCCGCCGCCTCCGCCGGACCTGTTCGCGGAGAACGCGCCGTTCTCCCGGGAGGCGCTGGACGAGACCGCGCGCCTGCTGGCCACCCGCCCCTTCGAGGCCCCGGCGAGCCAGCTTCCCAACGGCTACGCCGATCTGGCGCAGGACGTGTTCCGGTCCATCAAGACCGCGCCCGGCCGCTCCATCTGGTCGCAGGACAATCGCGGCGTCACGGTGGACCCGCTGCCGGGCGGCTGGATCTACCGTTCGCCGGTCCGCGTCTCCCTGATCGAGGACGGCAAGGTCCGGCCGGTGCCGAACGACACGTCCTGGTTCGATTTCGGCCGCGCGCCGCCGCCGCCCGCCGACAAGCCGTTCCCGTTCTCGGGCCTCTCCGCCAGCGCTGGCATCGACGCCGCCGGCCAGCTGCGGGAGTTCGCGCAGTTTCAGGGAGGTGCCATCTTCCGGGCGCTCGCGCGCGGGCAGGTGTTCGGCGCTTCGGCCCGCGGCCTCGCCATCGACACCGGCGAGCCGAACGGCGAGGAGTTCCCGCTGTTCCGCGCGCTGTGGGTGGAGCGGCCGCAGGCGGCGGCCAACACGCTTGAGATCTACGCCCTACTCGACAGCCGCCGCGTCACCGGCGCCTACCGGCTGACGCTGCGCCCCGGCGAGATCACGGTGGTGGACGTGGAGTTCACCCTGTTCCCGCGCGAGGACCTCGGCCATGTGGGCGTCGCGCCCATGACGTCGACGTTCTATTTCGGCCCGAACGACCGCGTCGGCGTGGACGACGTGCGCGGCCGGGCCCACCGCTCCGAGGGGCTGCAGATTTGGAACGGCGGCGGCGAGTGGATCTGGCGGCCGCTGTCCAACCCGACCGAGCTGCAGATCAGCGTGTTCACCGACAAGAACCCGCGCGGCTTCGGCCTGCTGCAGCGCCAGCGCGCCTTCGCCGCCTACAACGACCTCGGCCGCCGCTACGACCGCATGCCGAGCGCCTGGGTGGAGCCGATCGGCGACTGGGACGACGGGCAGTTCCAGCTGCTGGAGATCCCGACCGAGTCGGACGTGAACGAGAACATCTACTGCTACTGGCGCCCCAAGGCGCCGCTGAAGGCCGGCGAGCGCTTCTCCCGCGCCTACCGCCTGCACTGGTGCTGGACGCCGCCGGACAGGCCCGCGAGCGCGGTCTGCGCGGGCAGCTACTGCGGCTCGGCCGGCGGACGCCGGCGGCGCTTCGTGGTGGACTTCGTCGGCGACGCGGTGGCCGACCCTGCCCGCGCCGACCAGATCCGCCCGATGGTGAGCGCGACCGTCGGCCAGATCCGCGATCCGAAAGGTCGCCACAATCCGGAGATCAAAGGCTACCGCGTGACCTTCGACCTCGATCCCGGAAACGACGAACTGAGCGAGCTGCGCATGGTGTTGGAAGCCGACGGAAAGCCGGTCAGCGAGACCTGGCTGTATCGATGGACCGCATGACGACGGACGCCGAACCGCTCCGGGCGACTCCGCCCGAAACGCCCTTCACGCCCGCGCTGCCGCCGGAACGGCCGGTGGAGATGCCGGCCCAGCCGCTGAAAAGCTGGTCCAGGGATCAGGTTCGCCCGCGCGCCAACCCCGCCGGCTGGCGCACGCCCGTGTTCAGCCGCCTTGTGGTCGCCGCCGTGACGCTCGCGACGGTCGCCGTCGGCGCCTCGCAGATGTACCGCGTGGTCGAGGTCGGCGGCGTCACCGTGCTCGAATGGGCGCTGCTGGTCCTGTTCGTGATCAACTTCTCCTGGATCGCGCTCGCCTTCGCCAGCTCGATCGTGGGGTTCGGCGCGCTGTTCGGGCGCGCGGCGCTGCAGCAGCCGGACCTGCCCCCGTCGCTCGCCTCCCGCACCGCGGTGGTGATGCCGATCTACAACGAGCAGCCGAGCCGGGTGTTCGGCGCCGTGGGCGCGGTCGCCGAGGACATCCGCCGCCTCGGCTTCAATCCGCATTTCGACTACTTCCTGCTCTCCGACACCACCGATCCCGACGTCTGGATCGCGGAGGAGAAGGCGTTCCTGCTGCTGCGCGAGCAGCTCGGCCCGGACATCAACCTCTATTACCGCCACCGCGCCAAGAACCACCGGCGCAAGGCGGGCAACATCGAGGACTTCGTCACACGCTGGGGCGGCGCCTACGATCATATGCTGATCTTCGACGCCGACAGCCTCATGACCGGCCATGCGGTGATCGCGCTCGCCTCCGCCATGGAGAACGATCCGGACGCGGGCGTCATCCAGACGCTGCCGCTGGTCATCAACCGCAACACGCTGTTCGCCCGGCTTCAGCAGTTCGCAAGCCGGGTCTACGGGCCGGTGATCGCCGCCGGCATCTCGGTCTGGTACGGCCGCGACGGCAACTATTGGGGCCACAACGCCATCATCCGCGTCCAGGCCTTCGCGGAGGGCGCCGGCCTGCCGGACCTGCCCGGCAAGCCGCCTTTCGGCGGGCTGATCCTGTCCCACGACTTCGTGGAGGCGGCGCTGATCCGCCGCAAGGGCTGGGCGGTCTACATGCTGCCGCGGATCGAGGGCTCCTACGAGGAGAGCCCGCCCTCCCTGATCGACGTCGGCCAGCGCGACCGGCGCTGGTGCCAGGGCAACCTGCAGCACACCGCCCTGCTCACCACCCGCGGCCTGCACCCGCTGTCGCGGCACCATTTCCTGAACGGCATCTTCTCCTACCTCGCCTCGCCGTTCTGGATGTTCATGCTGCTCTGCGGCCTCGCGCTCGCCCTGCAGGCGAACTTCATCCGCCCGGAATACTTCACCGACGAGTTCTCGCTGTTCCCGGCCTGGCCGCGCTTCGACGCCGAACGGGCGCTGCAGCTGTTCGGCGCCACCATGGCGATTCTGATCGCGCCGAAGCTGTTTGGCCTGATCATCCATCTGATGGACGGTCCGGCGCGCCGCGCCGGCGGCGGCTTTTTCCGCATCATCATCTCGGCCGTGATCGAGATCGTCATGTCGTCGCTGATCGCGCCGGTGATGATGCTGGTGCAGTCGGGCTCCGTGTTCCAGATCCTGCTGGGGCAGGCCACGGGCTGGAACCCGCAGCGGCGCGACGACGGCTCGATCCCCTTCTCCGACATCGTGCGTCGCCACCGCTGGCACACGGTGCTGGGCGTTGTGACGCTGATCACCGCGCTGATGATCGCGCCGTCGCTGGCGGGCTGGATGTCGCCCACCATCGCCGGCCTGCTGATGGCGATCCCGCTGTCGTTCCTGTCGGGCCATCTGGGCTCGGGCCTCGCGCTGAAGCGCCTCGGCCTGCTGCTGATCCCGGAGGAGACGCATACGCCCGAGATCGCGACGCTCGCCCGCGAGAGCGGCCGCAAGCTCGCCGCGGCCGGCTCCGACGACGTGGACGGGCTCGCCGCCCTGCACGACGACCCGGCCTTCTTCGAAGCGCATGAGCGCATGCTGCCGCCGGCCCCCCGCCGCCCGCGCGGGGCGATCGAGGCCGACCGCGTCATGGCCGGGGCGAAGCTGTCCGAGGCCGAGACGCTGGCCGAGGCGCAGAGCTGGCTGACGCCGAAGGAGCGCACCGTCGTGCTGCACGACCGCGCCCTGCTCGACCTGCTGGCGCGCCTGCCGCGCGCCGGAACCGCCGCCGCGGAGCGCGCCTGATCAGGGCCTGAGAAAAAAGCGCGAGCGCCTGGAACCATCCTGCGGCGGTCGCGTTTGTCTGACGCAAACCCTCCGCGGGCGTTTTCCGACCCGTACCTCAACTCTCTTCGACCCCAAGCCGCCCGCGCCCCGGGCGGCTTCTTTTTTTGGCTTGAGACGTCAGACCTCGAGCGCCGCCTCGAACGGCAGGAAGCCGATCAGGTCGCCGTCGCGCACCTCCGCCCGGCCGGCGGGAATGACGGCCAAGCCCTCCGCCGCGATCAGCGGCGCAAGCCGGGCGGAGCCGCCGCGTCCGAGCTTGCGCGCGCGGGGCAGGCCGCCGCGCCCGAC
>NZ_JBHTMX010000023.1:0-26346 GCF_042679725.1 Methylopila musalis | reverse complement strand
GCGGCCTGCCGGGCGCGGAAGGCCGCCGCCGCGCGCGCCGGGGCGATCATGCGCTTACTGGCCGGGCATGCTGGAGCCGCCCGCGGCCAGGCCGGCGCGCTGGGCGATCTGGGTGGCGGCCGCCTCGAAGGCGTCCTTGTCGTCGCCGATGGCGAGCACCGGCTCGCAGCGCGGCGTGCAGGACAGGCTCTCGCGCTTGTTGGCCCGCTGGACGGTGACCACGCTGTCGAGCGCCCGGCGCACGTTGACGATGGTCTCGGAGACCACCTCGCCCGCGCCGTTCAGCAGCATGATGTTGGTGGAGCCGAAGCTCTTGCCGGTGACCACCAGCACGCCGTTCCTTTGGACAGTGGCGTCGGCGATCATGGGGTTGCCGATGACGATGGTCGCCGTGCCCTCGGGGGCGCGCAGGATGCTGGCGCGATCGACGGTGACGTCGACGGAGCCGCCCGCGCCGTGGGCTGCGGTCGCGACCAGAGCCGCGCAGGCCGCCGCGGCCATCCCGCCCATGCGCAGCGCCGCCGCAAATGCCGAAGCCATGACATCGTTCCCCGAAGCTGAATCCCGCGAGCATTCAAGCGAAGAACGGTGAATGAACCGCTAACGCTCAGGGGGCGCTCAAGCGTTAGTGGATCATGCGGCGCGCCTGCCGGGCGGCGAGGTGAGATTAATGAAAGCTTGCTGGTTGCTTGAGATGTAAGAAGTGATCAAAAACATAACTTAACCAAGAAAGGATCGGATTTAAATCAGGTTGGTTTCACCGATCGGATTAACTCAATGGCAACAGGGCGGCGCCTATGGTCAGGACGTTCCGGGGCGCCGACGAGCTTAGCCGAGGACGCGGAACTGGAGCTGTCGCAAACTTTCAAGTGTTCGGGAGAACTGACATGAGCATCCTCAAGCGCTTCGCCAAGGACGAGTCCGGCGCCACCGCGATCGAGTACGGCCTGATCGCTGTCGGCATCGCCATCGCCATCATCACCACGGTTCAGCTGGTCGGCACCAACCTCACCTCCGCTTTCGACAAGGTCGCCTCCAACCTCACCAAGTGATCTGATCGCTTCAGAGGTTACTGTCGACGCTCCCTCGCCATCCGTTCCGGCCCATGGGCCGGAACGGGGCAGGGCGATGCAGACCGCCGTTCTCCGTCGCGGGAGACGGCGGTTTCGTCGTTTGCGGCTTTAGCAGGACGGAACAGCCATGACCGGATCGGTGATGCTCGAGGTCTTCGTGCTGGCGGTGCTGCCGGCCCTGGTGGCCGTGGCGGCGGTGTCCGACCTGCTGACCATGACGATCCCCAACCGCCTCGTGCTGGCGGTGACCGCCGCCTTCGCGGTCGCGGCCCCGGTCGCGGGTCTGAGCCCCGCCGAGATCGGCCTGCATCTGGCCGCCGGCGCTCTGGTGCTGGCGATCGGCATGGCTCTGTTCATCCCCGGCTGGATCGGCGGCGGCGACGCCAAGCTCGCCGGCGCGCTCGCGCTGTGGCTCGGCTTCACGCCGCTGCTGGAGTGGTTCGTGCTGTTCGCGCTGTTCGGCGGCGCGCTCACCTTCGCCATGCTGTGGTACCGGGGCGTCCCGCTGCCCGCCCGTCTCGTGGGCGTGGACTGGCTCGCCCGGCTGCACCGGCCGACCTCCGGCGTGCCCTATGGCGTCGCGCTCGCGGCGGGGACGCTCCTGCTGCTGCCGGGCACCGACTGGTTCCGCTTTCTGACGTGAACGGCGCAAGGCGCGATCCCGGCGCGCGACGACCCTAGTAAAAACCCTTAACCCTGTTCGCCAATTCAACATTAACCATGAATTGACGATTGCCTGCTTGAATTCCCTGAACGCCTCAGACGTCCGAGGCGGGGTCGGGGGAGACAGACGGGATGAAAGCCGCACGCATCGTCGTTTTGGGCGTCGCGCTGGTCGCGGGCCTGGGGGCGGCCATGCTGGCCGGCGGCGGGGATGACGCGCCCGAGGCGCCGGCTCCCGTGGCCCAGGCGCCGGCGCTCGAAGTGCTCGTGGCCGCGACCGACGTGCCGCTGGGCGGCGTGGTCCGCGCCGAGGATCTGCGCTGGCAACCTTGGCCGTCCGAAGCCGGCAACCCCGCCTTCGTCACCCGCGCGGCCTCCCCGGACGCCCTGAGCCAGAACGCAGGCGCCATCGCCCGTTCGCCCTTCGTGGCCGGCGAACCCATCCGCGCCGACAAGCTGATCAAGGGCGCGGGCTCCGGCTATCTCGCCGCGATCCTGCCGGCCGGCATGCGCGCCATCTCGGTGGAGATATCGCCCGAGACCGGCGCCGGCGGCTTCATCCTGCCGAACGACCGCGTCGACGTGCTGCTGACGCGCCGCTCCACCGGCGCCGGCGGCCGCGACGACAGCTATTCCGAGACCATCGCCGCCAATGTCCGCGTTCTGGCCATCGACCAGACCATCGAGGACAAGGAGGGCGAGAAGGTCGTCGTGGGCAAGACCGCGACGCTCGAACTGTCGCCTACCCAGACCGAGGTTCTGGCGCTCAGCCGCCAGCAGGGCGTGATCGCGCTTGCGCTCCGGTCGCTCGCGGACTCCGCGTCCGGTCCGCTCAATCCCGACGAACTTTCCTCGACGCAGCGCGACCGCGTGACCGTGGTGCGCTTCGGCGTCGTCAGCCAGGGCGGAACGCGATGAGCCGCGCCCACGTCCCGGCCTCCGTTCCGCCGTTCCGCCGTCAGGACCCGATCTCCATGCCCGCTCGTCTTGCTCCCGGCGCCCGGCGCACGTTCACAACCGGCCTCGCCCGGAGCCTGCGCGCCGCGCTGCTCGCGGCCTGCGCCGTCTCGCTTGCGGCTCCGCTGCCGGCGGCCGCCGCCGATCCAGCTTACTTTTCCCGGGTCTCGGACGCCGGCGAGACACGGATCGATCTCGGCATCGGCAAGTCCTACGCCGTCACGCTGCCGAGCGACGCCAAGGAGGTGTTCGTGGCCGATCCGTCGGTCGCCAACGCCGTGGTGCGCACCGCGCGCAAGGCCTATCTGATCGGAACCGGCCCCGGCCAGACCGACGTGAAGTTCCTCGACGCCGAGGGCCGCGAGATCGCGTCCTACGAGGTGTCGGTCTCCCGCGACGTGGGCTCGATCCGCTCCTCCATCGGCCGCTCGATCTATGGCGGCAACGTGCGGGTTGAGGGCGTCGGCGACGGCGTGGTGGTGACCGGTTCGGTCAAGTCCGCGCAGGAGGCCCAGACCGCCATCGACATCGCGGCCGGCTACATGGCCGACCCCAAGAAGGTGGTGAACGCGCTCAAGATCGAAGGGCAGGATCAGGTACTGCTCAAGGTCAAGGTCGTGGAGATGAAGCGCGAGGTCGTGAAGCAGCTCGGCGTCGACTACGGCTTCGACAACTTCAAGGTCGGCGGAACCGTGCTCGACGGCGGGACCGAGTTCCCCTTCGGCGCCAACAACGCCTCGCCCGCCGCCAGCATCGTCGGGACCTACGCCGCCAACGGCGGGTCGTTCCAGGCGCGCCTGCAGGCGATGGAGCGCGCGGGCGTGGTGCGCACGCTGGCTGAGCCGAACCTGACCGCGATCTCGGGCGAAGGTGCGAAGTTCCTGGCCGGCGGCCAGTATCCGTTTCCCGGACCCTGTTCGCTCACGAACAGCATCTGCACGCGCAGCGTGGAGTTCAAGGACTTCGGCGTGAGCCTGAACTTCACGCCGGTCGTGCTGACGAGCGGACGCATCAGCCTCAAGGTCTCCACCGAGGTCAGCGAGCTCGACCCCGCCAACGGCATCACGGACAACGGCCTCGTCATCCCGGGCCTGCAGGTGCGGCGCGCGGACTCCACGGTGGAGATTCCCTCCGGCGGCTCCATCGTCATGGCGGGCCTGATCCAGCAGCAGACCAAGCGCGCCGCCGCCGGCCTGCCCGGCCTCATGAAGCTGCCGATCCTCGGCGCGCTGTTCCGCTCCAACGACTTCCTGCGCAACGAGACCGAGCTCGCGATCTTCGTGACGCCCTATCTCGCCAAGCCGACGGCGCCCGCCAAGCTCGCCTCGCCGGACGACGGCTTCGCGGAGCCGAGCGACCAGTCCGCCATCCTGCTCGGCCGCCTGAACCGCCTCTACGGCGTTCCGGGCAAGATCGACCCCCACACCGTGAGCCACCGCCGCGGCGGCTTCATCATCGATTGAGGCCTGACGGCGCTCATGGAGTCCTCTGTCATGAACGGCATGCTCCCATCCCGGGTCCGCAGGCGCCTCGGCGCCGCTCTGGTCGTGATCCCGGCCCTCGCCCTCGGCGGGTGCCACGCCGACCGGATCGTGTCCGACCCTTATCCGACCACCCATCAGCAGCGGCATCCGATCGTGCTGTCGGAGGGCGCGGAGCGCCTTGATCTGCCGGTCGGGGCCGGCCGGGACGGATTGACCGCGCGGCAGAAGGACGACATCCGCGCCTTCGCCGCCGGCTGGCGGCGCGACGGGCGCAGCCCGATCGCGATCATGACGCCGCAGGGCGGCGAGAGCGGCGCGGCCGCGTCCTATGCGCTCGGCTCGGTGCGCTCCGCGCTGGTCTCCGCCGGCGTGCCGGCGACGGCCATCCGCGCGCAGCGCTACGCCGCGGGCGACGGCGCCGCGCCGATCCGCCTCGGCTACGTGAAGCTCAAGGCGGGCGTGCCCCATCCATGCGGGCTGTGGCCCGACGATCTCGGCCATGGCGGCGGGGACGTCTACGGCGCGACCCAGAACCGGGAATACTGGAACTTCGGCTGCGCCACCCAGCAGAACCTGGCGGCCCAGGTCGCCGATCCGGAAGACCTCGCCCGTCCCCGCGCCGAAACCCCGGTCTACGCCTCGCGGCGCCAGACGGTGATCGACAACTTCCGCAAGGGCGAAGTGACGGCCGGCGAATACAAGCAGGAAGACGCCAAGATCTCCGAAGCGGGAGGCGGCAAGTGAGCGATCTTCATCAGACCTCGCCGTCCGACATCATCGCGCCGCTGCCGCGGGTGTCGATCCAGGCCTTCTGCGAGACGGTGGAGATCGCGCGTCTCATCGAGCAGGTCTCGGCCGACCGCCGCATGGAGAAGGCGCACGTCAAGGTGCAGATGGGCGGCGGCGCCGCGGCCACCGAGGCCTACAAGACCGCGCCGACCCCGAACGTCATCATCATCGAGGGCGACGCCAGCCGCGCCCGCCTGCTGGAGACGCTTGAGAAGCTCTCCGAGGTCTGCGACCCGGGCACCAAGGTGGTCGTCATCGGCCAGGTGAACGACGTGCCGCTCTACCGCGAGCTGATGCGGCAGGGCGTCAGCGAATATCTGGTGCCGCCCTTCGGCGTCATCGACATGGTGCGCGCGCTGTCCGAGATCTTCCGGGCGCCGGGCGCCGATCCGGTCGGCCGCACGGTGGCTTTCGTGGGCGCCAAGGGCGGCGCGGGCGCGTCCACCATCGCGCACAACACCGCCTGGGCGATCGCGCGCCAGCTCAAGCTCGACAGCGTGGTGGTCGATCTCGACCTCGCCTTCGGCACCGCCGGCCTCGACTTCAACCAGGACCCGCCGCAGGGCGTCGCCGAGGTGGTGTTCGCGCCCGACCGGCTCGACTCCGCGCTGGTGGACCGCCTGCTGTCGAAATGCACCGAGCAGCTCAGCCTGCTGGCCGCGCCCTCGACGCTCGACCGGGTCTACGACTTCCATGAGGACGTGTTCGACCCGCTGCTCGACATCCTGCGGGCCAACGCGCCCTGCAGCGTGCTCGACGTGCCGCACATCTGGACGGCCTGGTCGCGCCGCACCCTGATCGCCGCCGACGAGGTGGTGATCGTGGCGGGCCCGGATCTCGCCAACCTGCGCAACGCCAAGAACCTGATCGACCTGATCAAGGCGGCCCGTCCCAACGACGCGCCGGTGCGGCTGGTGCTGAACCAGGTCGCCGTGCCGAAGCGGGCCGAGATCAAGGTCGCGGACTTCTGCAAGGCGCTCGACGTGGAGCCCTCCGCCGTCATCGCCTTCGATCCGGCGCTGTTCGGCGCGGCCGCGAACAACGGCCAGATGATCGCGGAGGCCGCGCCCGGCCACAAGGTCAACGAGACCTTTACCGATCTTGCCCGCAAGATCACCGGCCGGTCGGAGACGCGGGCGCCCAAGCGCGGGCTGCTCGAGCCTCTGAAGGCGCGGATAAACTGGAAGAAGGCCGGCTGATCGCCGCCGACCGCTAGGAGCGCGACGCATGTTCGGAAAACGGGGCGGCTCGACGTCGGCGCCTGCACAGCAGGGGTTTGCACGCGCCTCGCTGGGCGCGGGGCTCGGCGCGCAGGTCATCGACATCGCGCCGATCTCCGTGGCCGACGAGCCGCGCGTCGCGCCGGCCGCGGCCAGCGACGGCCGGCGCTCGGACGACTACTACCAGACCAAGAGCCGCATCTTCGGCGCCCTGATCGAGGCGATCGACCTGGCGCAGCTCGCCCGGCTCGACACCGAGAGCGCGCGCGAAGAAATCCGCGACATCGTCAACGAGATCATCGCGATCCGGAACGTGGTGATGTCGATCGCCGAGCAGGAGGAGCTGCTCGACGACATCTGCAACGACGTGCTCGGCTACGGCCCGCTGGAGCCGCTGCTCGCCCGCGACGACATCGCCGACATCATGGTCAACGGCGCGGACAACACCTACATCGAAGTGTCGGGCAAGCTGCAGCCGACCTTCGTCCGCTTCCGCGACAACGCCCAGCTGCTGAACATCTGCCAGCGCATCGTGAGCCAGGTCGGCCGTCGGGTCGACGAGGCCTCGCCGATCTGCGACGCGCGCCTGCCGGACGGCTCCCGCGTCAACGTCATCGCGCCGCCGCTGGCGCTCGACGGGCCGACGCTCACCATCCGCAAGTTCAAGAAGGACAAGCTGACCCTCGACCAGCTCGTCCGCTTCGCCTCCATCAGCCCGGAAGGGGCCGAGATCCTCAAGATCATCGGCCGCGTCCGCTGCAACGTGCTGATCTCCGGCGGCACGGGCTCCGGCAAGACCACGCTGCTGAACTGCCTCACGCGCTACATCGACGAGGACGAGCGCATCATCACCTGCGAGGACGCGGCCGAGCTTCAGCTCCAGCAGCCGCATGTGGTGCGGCTCGAGACCCGCCCGCCGAACCTCGAAGGCGAGGGCCAGATCACCATGCGCGATCTGGTGAAGAACTGCCTGCGCATGCGGCCCGAGCGCATCATCGTGGGCGAGGTGCGCGGCCCGGAGGCGTTCGACCTGCTGCAGGCCATGAACACCGGCCATGACGGCTCCATGGGCACGCTGCACGCCAACTCCCCGCGCGAGGCGCTGTCGCGTCTCGAGAGCATGATCACCATGGGCGGCTTCACCCTGCCGTCCCGCACCATCCGCGAGATGATCTGCTCCTCGGTGGACGTGATCGTGCAGGCCTCGCGCCTGCGCGACGGCTCGCGCCGCATCACCCACGTCACCGAGGTGATGGGCATGGAAGGCGACGTGATCATCACCCAGGACATCCTGCTCTACGACATCCTGGGCGAGGACCAGAACAAGCGGCTGATCGGCCGCCACCGCTCCACCGGCATCGGCCGGCCGCGGTTCTGGGAGCGCGCCCGCTACTTCGGCGAGGAGACCCGCCTCGCCGCCGCCATCGACGCCATGGACGTCGACGCGCCGCGCGGCGCCTGACCGGGATCGCTCACGCCCATGGACATGGATCGCCTCCCCCTCATCCTTCTCACCGCGGTGGCCGCGGGCGGGGCGGCCTACGCCCTGTTCTACCCGTGGCTGTCCGGCGAGAAGAAGCTGCAGCAGCGCCAGAAGCTGATCGGCGTCGACCGGCGCCGGGCCGCCACCGAGGCGGCCGTGGAAAGCCTGCGGCGCGGCCAGGTAGCCGACAGTCTGAAGGCGCTGGACGAGCGACAGCGCCGCATCAACCGGCCGAACCTGGAGATGCGGCTGGCGCAGGCCGGGCTGAGCGAGTGGACCAAGGGCCGGTACTACGCCGTCAGCGCCGTTCTGGCGGCGGCCATCGGCCTCGGCGTTCTGCTGGCCTCGGGCAGCGCTCTGGCGGCGCTCGGGGGCGCCTTCGCCGGCTTCTTCGGCGCGCCGGCGTGGATCCTCGGGTTCCTGAAGCGGCGGCGCATCGCGCGCTTCCTGCTGGAGCTGCCCAACGCGGTCGAGGTCATCCTGCGCGGCCTGAAGGCGGGCCTGCCGCTCGGCGACTGCATCCGCATCGTGGCCAACGAAACGCAGGAGCCGGTCAAGGGCGAGTTCCGCGCCATCGTGGAGTCGCAGGCTGTGGGCATCCCCCTGTCCGAGGCCGTGGGCAAGCTCTACGAGCGCATGCCGGTGCCGGAGGCGAACTTCTTCGGCATCGTGATCGCGATCCAGAGCAAGGCCGGCGGCAGCCTGTCCGACGCGCTCGGCAACCTCGCCCGCGTGCTGCGCGACCGCAAGCGCATGAAGGCCAAGGTGCAGGCCATGTCGATGGAGGCCAAGGCGTCGGCGGCCATCATCGGCTCGCTTCCCATCATCACCATCGTCGTCATCGCCACCCTCAACCCCAACTACATGGATCTGATGTGGACCACCGACCTCGGCCGCATCATGCTCGTGGGCTCCGGGCTGTGGATGGTCACCGGCGTGCTGGTGATGAAGAAGATGATCAATTTCGACATCTGACGGCGCGGGGACCGGCGTGATCAGCGAACTCTTCAAGGCGGCGGCGAGCCCGCACACGGTGGCGACCATCCTGGCGGGCGTCGCGGCGGTGGCGACCGTGGTGTCGCTCGCCATGCCGCTGCTGGTGGACGATCCGCTCCAGAGGCGCATGAAGTCGGTGGCCACCGAGCGCTCCCGCATCCGCGCCCGCGAGCGCGAGCGCCTGATGGCGGCCGAGCGCAAGGGCATCCGGCGCGAGCCCAAGGCCTACATGCATTCGGTGGTGAGCCGCTTCAATCTCGCCAAGCATCTCGGCACCGACGACGCCAAGCAGCGGCTGCAGATGGCGGGCTATCGCGGCCCGAGCGCCATGACCACCTTCCTGTTCTTCCGGCTGGTGGCGCCGCTCGGCTTCATGGTGTTCGCGCTGTTCTATCTGTTCGTCGTGAACGACCTGGGGCAGGACGCCATGATCCGGCTCGGCGGCGTGGTGTTCGCCACCTATGCGGGCATCAAGGCGCCGGAGCTGTTCCTCAAGAACAAGGCGGCCAAACGCCAGATCGAGATGCAGCGCGCCTTCCCGGACGCGCTGGACCTGATGCTGATCTGCGTGGAATCCGGCATGTCGATCGAATCCGCCTTCCGCAAGGTGGCGGACGAGATCGGAAGCCAGTCGGTGGCGCTGGCCGAAGAGCTGACGCTGACCATGGCCGAGATGTCCTACCTGCAGGACCGGCGGCAGGCCTATGAGAACTTCGGCGCCCGCACCGGCCTCGAGTCGGTCAAGTCGGTGACGACGGCCCTGATCCAGGCCGACAAATACGGCACGCCGGTCAGCCAGGCGCTGCGGGTGCTCGGCCAGGACAGCCGCGACATGCGCATGGCCGACGCCGAGAAGAAGGCCGCCGCGCTGCCGCCCAAGCTGACCGTGCCGATGATCCTGTTCTTCCTGCCGGTGATCTTCGTGGTGATCCTCGGCCCCGCCATCATCCAGGTCATGAACCTGGAGTGAGGGCGGCGAGGGGCCGCCCCCGCCGTCACCCTTCGGCGGGCAGCGTCTCGTCCGGCTCGATGTCCGGCTCCGCCGGCTCGATCGGCTGGTGGGGAAAGCCCTCGATCGAGCCCACCAGCTTGGCGTCGCGCTTGATGTCGATCGGGCTGGTGGCGTAGGCGGTCAGAAGCTCCGCCAGCGAGCGCAGCGCGTGCATGTGGATGCGCTCGTAGCCGTGGCTCGCGTCCACCCCAAAGGTGACGAGCGCTGTGCGCACGTCCGCCCCCGCCTCCAGCGCCGAGGCGCTGTCCGAGCGGTAGTAGCGGAACACGTCGCGCTGGTGGCGGATGTCGTTGTCGCGAGCGAGCCGGATCAGCTCGTGCGTCAGGTGGTAGTCGAACGGGCCGGTCTGGTCCGCCATGGCGATGGTGACGCCGAACTCGTCCGAGGCCTGTCCCGGCGCGGTGGTGCCGTTGTCCACCGTCACCATGGCGGCGACGTCGTGGGGCAGCACGGCGGCGGCGCCGAGGCCCACCTCCTCCGCGATCGAGAACACCCACCACGTGTCCACCGGCGGCTTCTTGCCGCTATCGATCATGGCCTTCAGCGCGGCGAGCAGGATGGCGACGCCGGCCTTGTCGTCGAGGTGGCGGGAGACGATGAAGCCGTTGTCGAGAAACTCGGTCCCGGTGTCGATCGAGACCACGTCGCCCACATGGAAGCCGAGCCGGGTCAGGTCGGCGGTGTCGCGCGCCAGCGCGTCCACCCGGACCTCCACATAGGGCCAGCCGGTGGGCTGGGTGTCGATCTCGTCGGCGTAGGTGTGGCCGGAGGCCTTCAGCGGCAGGATGGAGCCGCGATAGGCGCCGGCCTCGGTGAAGATGGTGCAGCGGGCGCCCTCGGCGAAGCGGGCGGACCAGTTGCCGATGGGCACCAGCTCCAGCCGGCCGTTCGGCTTCAGGTACTTCACCTGCGCGCCCAGGGTGTCGAGATGGGCGATCAGCGCCCGCGACGGGTCCTTGACACGGCCCTTCAGCCGGGCGCGGATGGCCCCGCGCCGCGTCACCTCGGGCTCGACGCCGAGCCGCTGCAGCTCGTCCACCACCGCGTGGGTGATGGCGTCGGTGAAGCCGGTCGGGCTCGGAATGGCGAGCAGCGTCTTGAGCTGGTCGCCGAGGTAGTCGATGTCGACGTCGAGACGGGGCATGAGACCTCAGCGCAGGCGGAGAAGGTGTCGGGGGAGACGGCCGCGGCCATCAGGATAGGGCGGCGCGGCCCGGGGACGATAGGCGCGTCGCGCCGGTCAGAGATGGCGCCGCCAGTCCCGCGTGGTGTGGAGCACGCGCAGGATCAGAACGCCGCCGTCGGCGCCCACGTCATAGATGACGGCGTGGGACCGGTGGGTGTGAACGCGCGCGCCGCCGAGATCATGGCGCTCCGGCGCGAGCCACGGATGCCGCCCGATCAGATCGAAGGCCTGCGCCAGGTCCGTGTGATAGCGCTCCGCCTGCTCGACGCCGAAGCGTTCCGCGCCGAACAGGAACAGCTCGTACACATCCCTGTCCGCGTCGCGCGAAAGCCTATAGGCCATCGCCGCCGCGGGCCATCGCCGCCGCTCGCGCATCCCGGAGGATGTCGGCCATGGACCGGTCGCTCACCCCGCTCGCGCGGCCCTCGTCGATCAGGCGCTGAAGCTCGGCGATGCTGGCCTGCTTCTCCTGATCGCGGCGGATCAGGTCGCGGATGTAGTCGCTGGCGTTGCCGTAGCGCCCGCTTTCCGTCTGGCCCTCGACCCATTTCTTCATCAGGTCGGGCAGGGACACGTTCATGGTCGCCATGGTCGCCTCCGAAAACGAGCCCGAGAATGGCATAGATTGGCGATCTTCGCCAATTTATGCCTCACCCCAGCCCGATCCGGCGCGCGGCGGTGGGCACCGACAGCGGGAACAGCAGGTCCACGAAACGTTCGGCGGTGGGCTGCGGCTCGTGGTTGGCGAGGCCGGGGCGCTCGTTCGCCTCGATGAAGGCGTAGTCCGGCCCGCTCGGCGACGTCACCATGAAGTCGACGCCGACCACGGGGATGTCGATCGCTCGCGCCACCTTCACCGCGGCCTCCACGAGGCGAGGATGCACCACGCTGGTGACGTCGTGGATGGTGCCGCCGGTGTGCAGGTTCGCGGTCTTGCGCACCACGACGGTCTCGTGCTCGGCCGGCACGTCGTCCATGCGGTAGCCGGCGGCCCCGACGCAGCGTTCGGTTTCGGCGTCGAGCGGGATCGCGCTCTCGCCCTCGGTCGCGGCGGAGCGCCGTCGGCTCTGGGCCTCGATCAGCTTCAGCAGGGTGGAGCGGCCGTCGCCCACCACCTGCGCGGGCCGACGCGTGGCGGCGGCGACCAGTTTGAAATCGATCACGATCAGGCGGAGGTCCTGTCCTTCCACCATCTGCTCCACCACCACACGGTCGCAGAACGTCTTCGCCTGGGTGATGGCGGCCTCCACCTCCTCCAGCGTCTTCAGCCCAACCGAGATGCCGCGGCCCTGCTCGCCGCGGGCGGGCTTCACCACCACCGCGCCGTGCTTGAGCAGGAAGGCGTTCAGCGCGTCCGGGTCGCCGGCCTCGATCTGGTCGGGGGCGACGACGCCTGCGCGCTCCACCGTGCGGCGCGTCACGGCCTTGTCGTCGCAGATGGACATGGCGACGCCGGTGGTGAGTTCGGACAGCGATTCCCGGCACAGGATCGAGCGGCCGCCATGGGTAAGGCGGAAGAAGCCGCCCTCCGCGTCCACCACGTCGACGCCGATGCCGCGCCGGCGCGCCTCGTCCACGATCAGCTTGGCGTAGGGGTTCAGGCCCTCGACGCCGGGCTCGCCCACGAACAGACGCTCGTTGATGGAGTTGCGGCGCTTGACGGAGAAGGTCGCCACGCGCGCGAAGCCGAGCTTCTCGTAGAGCCCGATGGCGAGGTCGTTGTCGTGCATGACCGACAGGTCCATGAAGGCCCGGCCGCGCTCCTTGAACAGCTCCGCCAGCCGGCGCACCAGCGTCTCGCCGACGCCTGGATGGCGGGCCTGCGGATCGACCGCGAGGCACCATAGCGACGAGCCCTGATCCTGCGCGCCGAAGGCCGCCACGTGGTCGACGCCGGTGACGGCGCCCAGCACCTCGTGGCTGCGGGGATCGACCGCCACCAGATGGATCACCACGTCGCTGTCGCGCGCGCGCTCGTAGAAGTCGCGGGGCGCGCAGATCATGTGCCGCGAGGCGTAGATACGGTTCACGGCGTCGATCTCGGCCGCGCTCTCCAGCCGCCGCACCTGGAAGGCGCGCTGGCCGCGCCGCGAGGGCGCGAGCTGGTCCAGCGGCAGCCGGAACATGTGGCTCGGGTCGAGGAACAGCTCCAGCGGGGCCTGCGCCAGCAGCACGTGAGGGTCGTCCACATAGACCGCGATGTCGCGGCGGTCCGGCCCCTCGTCGCGCAGCGCCTCCGCGAGCGCGGCGGGCTCGGCGAAGGTCTGGGCGAACAGAAGGCGGCCCCAGCCGCAGTCCACGATCGCGTCCGGCTGCGGCGCGCCGCCGGGCGCCGCGGCGCTCAGGCCCGATGATTCAAGACGTTCGACAGCCATGGCCATGGGTCGTTGGTCTCCCCTTCCTGTCTCGATGCGTCCGGTCGGCGGTCAGACGCCGTGCCGCTGCAGCCACAGCTCCAGCAGCGCGCATTGCCACAGCTCCGAGCCCCGGAGCGGCGTGATGTGGGCCTTGGGGTCCGCGTAGAGCGCGTCGAGATACTCCGGCCGGAACAGGCCGCGGCTGCGCGCCTTCTCGCTGTCCAGCGCGCCGCGCACCATGTCGAGGGTGCGGCCTTCGAGATATTTGAGGCCCGGCACCGGGAAATAGCCCTTGGGCCGGTCGATGATCTCCGGCGGCACGATCTCGCGGGCGAGCGCCTTCAGCACGCCCTTGCCGCCGTCGGCGAGCTTGTGCTCGGCCGGGATGCGGGCGGCGAGCTCCACCAGCTCGTGGTCGAGGAACGGCACCCGCGCCTCGAGCGAATGGGCCATGGTCATGTTGTCGACCCGCTTCACGGGGTCGTCCACCAGCATCACGGTGGAGTCGAGGCGCAGCGCCTTGTCCACCGCGTCGTCGGCGCCCGGCGTCGCGAAATGCTCATCCACGAAGGCGCGGGCGCTGTCGGCGCCGGCGTAGTCCGGCGAAACATGGGACAGGTAGCGCTGGTGGTCGCGGTCGAAGAAGGAGCGGGCGTAATCGGCAGCCGGATCGTTGGAGGAGGCGAGCGGCGGATACCAGTGGTAGCCTGCGAAGATCTCGTCGGCGCCCTGCCCGGACTGCACCACGGTGACGTGCTTCCGCACCTCTTCCGACAGCAGGTAGAACGCCACGCAGTCGTGGCTCACCATCGGCTCCGACATGGCGTCGATCGCGCCCGGCAGGGCGTCGAGCAGGCGGCTTTCCTCGATGCGGATCTTGTGATGCGTGGTGCCGAAGCGTTCGGCGACGATGTCGGAGTATTTGAACTCGTCGCCTTCTTCGCCGCCACGGGCCTCGAAGCCGATGGAGAAGGTCTCAACGGACTTGTGGCCAAGCTCCGCCAGCAGCGCGACCACCACGGAGGAATCCACGCCGCCCGAGAGCAGCACGCCCACCGGCACGTCCGCGATCATGCGGCGGGCGACGGCGGTGCGCAGCGAATCGTGCAGCGCTTCGCGCCACTCGCCGAAGGAGCGGGCGACGTCCGCCGCCGACCGCTCGTAGGAGACCGTCCAGTAGACCTCCTCCTTGGTGCGGCCGTCCGGCTCGTAGATGCGCAGCGTCGCGGGCGGCAGCTTGCGCACGCCGGACAGGATGGTGCGCGGGGCGGGCACCACCGAGTGGAAGGTCATGTAGGCGTTGAACGCCACCGGATCGATCGAGGTGTCCACCCCGCCCGCCGCCAGCAGCGAGGGCAGGGAGGAGGCGAAGCGCAGCCGGCCCGCGCCCTCGGACAGGTAGAGCGGCTTGATGCCGAGCCGGTCGCGGATCAGGATCAGCCGGCCGGTGTCGCGCTCGTGGATCGCGATCGCGAACATGCCGAGCAGCTTCTTCGGCAGCTCCGTTCCCCAGGCTTTCCAGCCCTTGACGATAACCTCGGTGTCGCCGTCCGAGAAGAAGCGGAAGCCCTTGGCCTCCAGCTCCGCCCGCAGCTCCTTGTGGTTGTAGATGCAGCCGTTGAACACGACAGTGAGCCCGAGATCGGGATCCACCATCGGCTGCTCGGACTTCTCGCTAAGGTCGATGATCTTCAGCCGGCGGTGGCCGAGGATCACCTGGCCGCGCGCGACGATGCCCTCGGCGTCGGGACCGCGCGGGACCATGCATCCGGCCATGGCCGCCACCGCCTCAACCGAGGCCGGCTGGCCGAGAAAGGTCGCTTCGCCGCAAATTCCGCACATGGTCCGGTCGTCGTCCTTCGTCGTCGGGCCGCGCGTCATCGCCGCCCGTCCGGACGGCGGGCGCGGCTTCCTTGAGGGTGATGTCTGGCGGAGGAGCTAAGGCGCGAGCGCCGAAAGGCGAGTCTTCGGCGGCGCAAAAAGGACGGATCGCGGCGGTGAAACCCGCTCAGCCAAGCCTCAGGTGCTCGCGGCCGACCTTGACCAGATCGAACGCGCGCCAGCCGTCGCCCTTCGGCAGCTCGTAGCGCACGATGTCGGCGGTGGCGTAGGCGCGCGACAGTTTCGAGGGCAGGAACGAGCCGGTCCCCACCACGTCCACCGGCGCGGCGAGGTTGCCGAACACGCGGCATTTCAGCGTGTCGAAGCCCGAGGAGGCGACGATGCGCGCCGCCGTGAAGCCGGCGTCGTCCAGCGCCTTGCGGAAGAAGATGACCGCGGCGGCGGTCACGCCGGTGCCGAACAGGATCTTGTCGCGGATCTCGTCGGAGGACAGGCCGTCGAGCTCCTCCAGATCGAGCCCGGCCAGCGCCAGCTTCGCCGCCTCGCCGGGGGTGGCGCGGTGCGTCCATGTCAGCAGCGTGCGCACGCTCTCGTCCCAGTCGAGCCCTTCCAGATGCCGCCCGCCATGGGTGTCGAGCCGGAAGGCGAGCGTCCGGCCCGCCGCCGCAGGCCCGCCGGGACCGTAGAACCAGCGGCAGACCGCCAGCGCGTCGGAGACCTCGCGGCCGTCGTAGTCGACGAGCACGGTGTAGCTGTCCTCGTCGGGGAAGCGGGCGGCGTAGAGCTTTGCCGCCTCCAGCGTGGCGCTCTCCACCGCCGGGTCGCGGCCGTCGCGCAGCATCCGCGCCTTGGCGTAGCCGATCAGCGCGTGGGGCATGGTGCCGAGGCCGCGCTCCGTGCCGAACAGGGGCGCGGCCAGATCCGTGGAGGTTCCGACGAAGCCCGTCGCGCCCATCAGCCGCGCCGTGCGCGAGCCGACCGACGCGCCGTAGGAGGCGGCGAGGTGCATGTCGTCGCCGGTGGTGTGGCGCGCCTCCATGGCGAGAAAGGCGCTGGCGGGCAGCGCCCGGCACATGGCGAAGGCGTTGAAGGCGGAGACGCACGGGAAGCCGACGCGCTGCAGCAGCAGCGTCTCCAGCGGCGCGAGCGCTGCGAGCGAGCCCGTCACATGGAGCAGCGGCTTGCCCGAAGGCGCGACCGCACCTTCCGCCGCCAGCCGCTCCACGACGAGCGGAATGGCGGCGTCGGCGGGATAGGCGGCCTCCAGAAAGGCGACCGCCGGATCGAGCGCCGCCACGGCGTCGGAGCGCAGGAACACCGCATAGGTGACGCGGGCGTCGCCGTTCGCGGCGACGATCGCCGCGGTCTTCTTGAAATAGGTGTCGGCGCGGGCGGAGACGGCGTCCGGGTCGAAGTCGGTCACGTCGCGCGCCTCCGCATCCGACGCCCCGCGGCGGCGTCCGCCTGTGGTCAGTCCCCGGCGGTCACTCGCCCGCGCCGGCCTTCTCCGCCGCGTCTTCCGCCGCGACCGTGACCTTCAGGCTTTCGGTGCGCGGCATGGAGATGACGTTGAAGCCGGCGTCCACGAAATGCACCTCGCCGGTCACGCCCGACGACAGGTCCGACAGCAGATAGAGCGCGGAGCCGCCCACGTCCTCGATAGTGATCGGGCGGCGCAGCGGGGCGTGGCGGCGCTGATGCTCGTACATCAGCCGGGCGTCGGAGATGCCGGCGCCGGCGAGCGTGCGCACCGGGCCTGCGGAGATGGCGTTCACCCGCACGCCCTGGGGGCCGAAATCGGCCGCGAGATAGCGCACGGAGGCCTCGAGCGCGGCCTTGGCCACGCCCATGACGTTGTAGTTGGGCATGACGCGGGTGGCGCCGCCGTAGGTCAGGGTGATCATGGCGCCGCCAGGGCCCATCAGCTCGGCCGCGCGCTTCGCGCTCTCCGTGAAGGAGAAGGCCGAGATCAGCAGGGTGCGCGCGAAATTCTCGCGGGTGGTGTCCGCGTAGCGGCCCTTGAGCTCGTTCTTGTTGGAGAAGCCGATGGAGTGGACGAACAGGTCGAGTCCGCCCCAGCGCTCCTTCAGCGCGGCGAACACCGCGTCCACGGAGGCGAGGTCCTCCACGTCGCAGGGCAGCACCAGATCGGAGCCCACGCTCTCCGCCAGCGGGCGCACGCGCTTGGCCAGAGCGTCGCCCTGATAGGTGAAGGCGATCTCCGCTCCCGCCTGCGCCAGCGCCTTGGCGCAGCCCCAGGCGATGGAGTGGTCGTTGGCGACGCCCATGACGAGGGCGCGCTTGCCCGAAAGAAGTCCGGCGACCATCGCGCCCTCCTGCATGCCGCCGTGGCCGGCGAGCCTTCGCGTCAGACGCGCTCGAACACCAGCGTGGCGTTGGTGCCGCCGAAGCCGAAGGAGTTCGACATCACCGCGTTCAGCGTCACGTCGTCCCGGCGCTCGCGCAGGATCGGCATGTCGGCGAAGTCGGGGTCGAGCTCGGTGATGTTGGCGCTCTCGGCCATGAAGCCGTTCTGCATCATCAGCAGCGAGTAGATCGCCTCCTGCACGCCGGCGGCGCCGAGCGAATGGCCGGTGAGCGACTTGGTGGCCGAGATCGGCGGGCATTTGTCGCCGAACACCACGCGCAGCGCTTCGATCTCCTTGGCGTCGCCGACCGGCGTCGAGGTGGCGTGCGGGTTGACGTAGTCGATCGGCCCGCGGACGGTCTTCAGCGCCTGGCGCATGCAGCGCGCCGCGCCCTCGCCGGACGGCGCCACCATGTCGTGGCCGTCGGAGGTGGCGCCGTAGCCGGTCAGCTCGGCGTAGATCTTGGCGCCGCGGGCCTTGGCGCGCTCGTACTCCTCCAGCACCAGCACGCCCGCGCCGCCGGCGATGACGAAGCCGTCGCGGGTCTTGTCATAGGCGCGGGAGGCGGTCTCCGGGGTGTCGTTGTACTTGCTCGACATGGCGCCCATGGCGTCGAACAGGTTGGACAGCGTCCAGTCCAGCTCCTCGCAGCCGCCGGCGAACATCACGTCCTGCTTGCCGTACTGGATCATCTCCGCGGCGTTGCCGACGCAATGGCTCGACGTGGCGCAGGCGGACGAGATCGAATAGTTCACGCCCTTGATCTTGAACCAGGTGGCGAGGGTGGCCGAGGCGGTGGAGGACATCGCCTTCGGCACTGCGAACGGGCCGATGCGCTTCGGGCCGCCCTTCTCGCGGGTGATGTCGGCCGCTTCGACCACCACGCGGGTGGAGGGGCCGCCGGAGCCCATGATGATGCCGGTCGTCTCGCTGGAGACGTCGCCGTCCTCGAGGCCCGCGTCCCGGATCGCCTGCTCCATGGCGATGTGGTTCCAGCCGCTGCCGCCGCCGTGGAAGCGCATGGCGCGGCGGTCGACCACCTCGGCGGGGTCGATGGTCGGCGCGCCCTGCACCTGGCAGCGGAAGCCGTGGGCGGCGAACTGCTCGGCCCGGGTGATGCCGGACCGGGCCTCGCGCAGGGAGGCGAGCACCTCCTGCGTCGAATTGCCGATCGACGACACGATGCCCATGCCGGTGACGACGACGCGCCTCATGGGAGTTCCTCCAGCAGCGGGGCCAAGGGTGTCGGCGGAGCCGACCGCGGCGCGGCCTTGCGCGCCGGCGGATCCCGGGGCCCGGGGGTGGCTTAAAACGACGTCCGACCGACGGTCAGGACTTGAACAGGCCGACCTTGAGGTCTTTCGCCTGATAGATGGTCTCGCCGTCCGCCTTCAGCCAGCCGTCGGCGATGCCGAGCACGAGGCGGCCGCGCACCACGCGCTTGAAGTCGACGCCGTAGACGACCTGCTTCACGCTGGGCAGCACCTGGCCGGTGAACTTGATCTCGCCGGTGCCGAGCGCCCGGCCGCGGCCTTCCGAGCCGAGCCAGCCGAGATAGAAGCCCGTCATCTGCCACAGCGCGTCCAGGCCGAGGCAGCCCGGCATCACCGGATCGCCCTTGAAGTGGCACTCGAAGAACCAGAGGTCGGGGCGCACGTCGAGCTCCGCCCGGACGCAGCCCTTGCCGTGCTCGCCGCCGGTCTCGGAAATCTCCGAAATGCGGTCGAACATCAGCATGGGAGGCGCGGGAAGCTGCGCGTTTCCGGCGCCGAACAGCTCGCCGCGGCCGCAGGCCAGAAGCTCTTCGTAATCGTAACTGGCCTTGCGCTCGGTCATGTCGGTTCGTCGACGTCCTCTAGATAGCGTCCGGCGCCGCGCGGACGCACGGCGGGGCCTCCCTAGCACACATGGCGCGAGGGCGAAAAGCGCTTCGATCGGCAGAGGTTGCTTGCGGGGCCGCGACAGGCTATTTTAGCGAGTGACTTGCAACTGAAGCGTCCAATCCCAAGCGCCGGGGCCTTCCGCCTTCTTCGTGGGCGCCCCCGACAACCGCATGAGTGTGTTGAGACAGATGCCTGAAGTGACCGTGCTCCACCACGCCTCCGCGCCCGCCGCGGCGCAGGCTCCGTCGGCGGATTGCGGGCTGCGGCCTTCGCTTTGCGTCGCCCGCGACGTGGGCGCGCTGCTGCGCGACGCCGGCCTGCGCCCCACGCGCCAGCGCATCGCGCTCGGCCGTCTGCTCTACGCCAAGGGCGACCGCCACGTGACCGCGGAAATCCTGCACGAGGAGGCCATGCGCGCCCGCGTGCCGGTGTCGCTCGCGACCGTCTACAACACGCTGCACCAGTTCACGGAAGTGGGCCTGCTGCGCGAGCTGGCGGTGGACGGCTCCAAGACCTGGTTCGACACCAACGTCACCGAGCATCACCACTTCCTGGTCGAGGACGACAACCAGCTGATGGACATTCCCGGCGCCCACGTGTCGGTGGACCGGCTGCCGGAGATTCCGGCCGGCATGGAGATCGCCCGCGTCGACGTGGTCGTGCGCCTGCGCCGCAAGGCCTGAGCAAAACGCCGTAATCGGCGTCCTGAATGCGAAAAGGCCGCCCGGAGAGGCGGCCTTTTTTGTTTCGGTGAGTGGTAGGAGGATCGCGCGGCGGGGGGTCAGTCGAACCGCTCGCCCGGATAGACGCCCCACAGGCGCTTCTGCTCGATCCAGCCTTCGAAGCCCTGGCCTTCCACGCGGCACCACTGGCTGTCGCAGTTGCGCACCTCCACCAGCACCTTGGGCTCCAGCCGCGCGGACAGGCGCTCGTGGGCGCCGGCGCGCACGTGGATCGGCGTTGCCGACGTGTCCTTGGACCAGGGCGCGACCAGCGCCGTGCGGCGCCCCGCCAGCAGGCTGTGCCAGACCCAGCCTTCCGCGCCCTCGGAGTCACGGATGCGGCGCCAGTTGTCGTATTCGGCGACGATCTCCACCGGCTCGCCGGCGCGGCGGTAGACGAAGGCCACCGGGTGCTCCTTGGTGGGCCCCTGGCGCACATAGACCTTGGCGGACTTCAGGCTCACGAAGCGCGGCACCGGCAGGCCGGACATGGGGCCGATCATCAGCCCCGCCTCGCCCGGCCGCGCGGCCTGGGACACGGCCGCGACCGGCGCCAGCGTGGCGAGCGCCGCCAGCGCCGCGACGGCCGCCCTCAGAGCCCTTGAGAATCGCGCCATGGTCCTGCTCCCGAAGAATGCCGTCGTTCGTCGTCGTCTTGCGTTCCGCCCGCCGTCTGGTAGAGACGGCTTTCAGCCCCTGCCGGGCGGCCGTCCCGGCCGGCGGAGGCGGGGTCGTTCCACGCAGCATCCCTCGTTCGGCTTGACGATGGATTAACCGTGCCGCGTCTGAAGAAAGGTCGAGGGTCATGAAGAAGCGCCCGCTCGTCGTCGTCACGCGCCGGCTTCCGGACGTGATCGAGACCCGGATGCGCGAGCTGTTCGACGCGCGCCTCAACCACGACGACGCGCCCATGTCGCGCGAGGCGCTGATCGAGGCCGCCCGCGAGGCCGAGGTGCTGGTGCCGACGGTCACCGACCGCATCGACGCCGCCGTGCTGGAGCAGGCCGGGCCGAACCTCAAGCTGATCGCGAATTTCGGCAACGGCGTCGACAACATCGACGTGCAGGCGGCCACCGATCGCGGGATCACCGTCACCAACACGCCGGGCGTGCTGACCGAAGACACGGCCGACATGACCATGGGCCTGATCCTGGCCGCGCCGCGCCGCATCGCCGAGGGCGCGCGGGTGGTGCCGGACGATCAGGAGTGGTCGGGCTGGTCGCCGACGTGGATGCTCGGCCGGCGCATCTGGGGCAAGCGCCTCGGCATCGTCGGCATGGGGCGCATCGGGCAGGCGGTGGCGCGGCGCGCCAAGGCCTTCGGCCTGTCGATCCACTACCACAACCGCCGCCGCGTGGCCGCCCATCTCGAGGACGCGCTGGAGGCGACGTACTGGGAGAGCCTCGACCAGATGCTCGCCCGCATGGACATCGTGTCGGTGAACTGCCCGCACACGCCCGCGACCTACCACCTTCTGTCCGCCCGGCGGCTCAAGCTGCTGAAGAAGGACGCCTATGTGGTGAACACCGCCCGCGGCGAGGTGATCGACGAACTGGCGCTCGCCCGCATGCTGGAGGCCGGCGATCTCGCCGGCGCCGCGCTCGACGTGTTCGAGAACGAGCCGGCGGTGAACCCCAAGCTCGTCAAGCTCGCCCGCCAGAACAAGGTGGTGCTGCTGCCCCATCTCGGCTCGGCCACGCTCGAAGGCCGCATCGACATGGGCGAGAAGGTCATCGTGAACATCAAGACCTTCATGGACGGCCACCGGCCGCCGGACCGCGTCGTCCCCGCGATGCTCTGACGGCGCCAGCCGCCTGATGGCGTTCGGCGCCACCGCCGCCGGACGCCGCCCTTCACGCCGCCTCAGGCGGTGGGGCTGCTCGCTTCCAGCGTCTGACGACTGACGCGCGACGTGGCCCGCGCCTCGTTGACTTGTGCGCGTGTCTGTGCATGATTTGTTCCGGAACAAGGGGCGAACATCGGCGGGGGTCTGGACAATGCGCGGCGCGGTTCTTGGAACGTTTGCGGTTGTGACGGCGTGCGCGCTCGGCGGGACGGCGACCGCCGCCGAGCTGGTGGGGCCGGACGAGCTCAAGTCCGGCTGGCTGGACGGGCGCACGGTCACCACCACCGGACCGCGGGGCGGCGCCTCCACTTTCGTCTTCGCCGCCGACGGCAAGGTGACGCGCGCGGGCGGCCGCGCCGGCTCCGCCACCAACGGAACCTGGCGGGTGGATGAGGACGGCTTCTGCATGACGCTCGGGCAGGCGCGGCGGGAGTCCTGCTATCTTGCGATCAAGGCGGCGGACGGCTCCCTGAAGGTGGTGCGCCGTCAGGCCTCCGCCTTCGTCTGGCGGCGCTGATCGCGGTTCGCGGAACGTTCCGGGCAGTCCCGATCCGTTCCGGGCGCCGTTGGGCGTTCTCTAGCGGCGAACGTGTCCGGACAGGTCGCGAATGGTCGGCGAACGCCCCGTGATCGGGTTGTCCGGATCCCAGCCGTAGGAGATGGTCTCGAACCGCATGGCGAGCGCGTCCACCACCAGCAGGCGCCCGACCAGTCCCTGGCCGAAGCCGACGATCTCGCGCACGACCTCGATCGCCATCAGCGAGCCCATCAGTCCGGCGAGCGCGCCCAGCACGCCCGCCTCCGCGCAGGCCGGCACGGTTCCAGGCGGCGGCGGCTCCGGGAACAGGCAGCGCCAGGTGGGGTTGGGCGTCCCGTCCGGGCCCGTCTCGTGGGGCCGCAGCGTGGTGATGGCGCCGTCGAAGGCGCCGAGCGAGGCGGTGACCAGCGGCCGCCGGGCGAGCGCGCAGGCGTCGGCGACCAGATAGCGGGTCGCGAAGGAGTCCGAGCCGTCGGCGACGATGTCGTAGGCGCCGACCAGCTCCATGGCGTTGTCGGCGGTGAGGCGGGTCGCGTGCGCCTCCAGCGTCACATGCGGGTTGGCGCGGGCGAGGGCGTCGCGGGCGGAATCGGTCTTCAGCCGGCCCACGTCCGGCGTGCCGTGCAGCACCTGCCGCTGCAGGTTGGAGAGCGAGACCACGTCGTCGTCGACGATCCCGATGGTCCCGACGCCGGCCGCCGCGAGATAGAGCGCGAGCGGGCTGCCGAGCCCGCCGGCGCCGACCAGCAGCGCGCGAGCCGCGCCGAGCTTCTTCTGACCCGGCCCGCCGACGTCGCGCAGCACGATGTGGCGGGCGTAGCGTTCGAGTTCGTCTGACGAGAGCGACATGACGCGGAGCTATAGCACGTCGCGCCGCCGGCGCGCCCGTTAACGTGTTCGTCGCTCGCGCGAGGCGAAGCTGGCGCCGACGACGCCCCCGGAGAGATCCCGATGCCGAAGCCCGCGCGCGCCTTGCGCCTCCTCCTCGCCGCCGGCCTGCTGGCGTTTTCCGGCTCGGGCCTCCGGGCGGCGGAGGTCTGCGGGGGCGAGGACCTGCTCGCCCGGGCGGCGAAGGAGAGCGGGGAGGCTTACGCGGCCTTCGTGGCGCGGGCGCAGGAGGTGCCGAACGGCGAGGGCCTGCTGTGGAAGGTGGAGCCGAAAGCCGGCTCGTCCGCGGCGCCGTCCTACCTGTTCGGCACCATGCACACCACCGAGGCCGATCTGGTCGAGCTGGCCGCGCCCGTGCGGGACGCGCTTAAAAGCGCGAAGACCGTCGCGGTGGAGGTCGAGAACGTCAGCGGCGCCGCGGTCCAGGCCGAAACCATCGCCTTCGTCACCAAGAACGGCCTCGATCTCTCGGGCGGGGGGCTCGCGGGCTTCACCGAGACCCAGAAGGACGAGGTTGGGAAGCGGCTTGCGGCGAGCGGCCTTCCGGCGTCGCTCGCCACCACGCTGAAGCCGTGGTTCCTCAGCGTGGCGCTGCAGCTGCCCGCCTGCGAGGTGAAGCTGATGGGCGCGGGCAAGCCCACGATCGACTCCCGCGTGGAGGCGGTGGGGCGCGAGCAGGGCGCGGCGATCGTCGGGCTCGAGACCGTGGCGGAGCAGCTCGGGATCGTGGCCGGCATGCCGGAGGAGGACGCCCGCCGCATGATCCGCGACGTTGTGGCGAGCCCGAACGCCAGCGAGGACCTGCGCGCCACGGTGCTGCGGCTCTACCGCGACCGCAAGATCGGCTGGTATCTCGCCATGACCGCCGACGTGGCCGGCCCGCTGATGGACGCCTCCGCCTACGCCGCCTTCATGGAGGAGCTGGTGGACCGGCGCAACGTGCGCATGGCGGAGCGCTCCGAGGCGCTGATCGACACGGGCGCCGCCTTCGTGGCGGTGGGCGCGCTGCACCTGCCGGGCCCGAAGGGACTGGTCGAGCTCTACCGCAAGGCCGGCTACACGGTCACCAAGGTCTGGTGACCGCGGGCGGGCGCCGGCCCGTCGTCAGGCTTCAGTGGGCCTCTTCCCAGGTGTCGGCGGCGCGGGCGTCCACCTTCAGGGGCACGCGCAGCTCCAGCGCCGGCAGGGGCGCCTGCTCCATCACCCGGACGACCACGGGCAGGGTGGCCTCCACCTCGGCCTCGCCCACCTCGAAGATCAGCTCGTCGTGCACCTGCAGCAGCATCTTCGCGGACAGGCCGGCGTGGTCGAGCGCCTCCTCCATGCGGATCATGGCGCGGCGGATGATGTCCGCGGCCGACCCCTGGATCGGCGCGTTGATGGCGGCGCGCTCGAAATTCGCCCGTTCGGCCGGGTTCTTGGCGTTGATCTGGGGGTAGTGGCAGCGCCGGCCGAAGATGGTGGTGACGAAGCCGTCGGCGCGGGCGGCGGCCTTGGTCGCCTCCATGTAGTCGCGGATGCCGGGGAAGCGTTCGAAATAGGTCTTGATGTAGAGCCCCGCCTCCTCGCGCCCGATGGAGAGCTGGTTGGCGAGGCCGAAGGCCGAGATGCCGTAGATGATGCCGAAATTGATCGCCTTGGCCCGCCGGCGCACCTCGGAGGGCATGCCTTCCACCGGCACGCCGAACATCTCCGAGGCGGTCATGGCGTGAATGTCGAGCCCGTCCTCGAACGCCTGCGTCAGCTGCGGGATGTCGGCCATGTGCGCCAGCACCCGAAGCTCGATCTGGCTGTAGTCGGCTGAGACCAGCTTCGTGCCCGGCGCGGCGACGAAGGCGCGGCGGATCTTCCGCCCCTCTTCCGTGCGCACCGGGATGTTCTGGATGTTCGGCTCGGTGGAGGACAGCCGCCCCGTGGTGGTGGCCGCGAGCTGGAAGTTGGTGTGCACCCGGCCGGTGCGCGGGTGGACATAGGTGGGCAGGGCGTCGGCGTAGGTGGATTTCAGCTTGGAGAGCTGGCGCCAGTCCAGAATGCTGCGCGGCAGGTCGTGGCCGGCCGCGGCCAGCTCCTCCAGCACGTTGGCGGCGGTGCCCCAGGCGCCGGTCTTGGTCTTCTTGGCGCCCGGCAGTCCCATCTTGCCGAACAGGATGTCGCCGAGCTGCTTCGGGCTGCCGAGGTTGAACGGCTCGCCCGCCAGCGTGTGGGCCTCATGCTCCAGCGCGCCCATGCGCTGGGCGAGCTCGCCCGACAGCCGCGACAGCATGGCCCGGTCGATGGCGACGCCCCGGCGCTCCATCCGCGACAGCACCGCCGGCATGGGGCGCTCCAGCGTTTCGTAGACCGTGGTCATGCGCTCGGCGGTCAGCCGCTGGCGGAACAGCGACCACAGCCGCAGCGCCACGTCGGCGCGCTCGGCGGCGTAGGGCGCCACGCGGTCCACCGGCGCTTCCGCCAGCGCAACGCGGGCGCGGCCGGTTCCGGTCACCTCGTCCGGCGTGATCAGCGCATGGCCGAGATGGCGGCGGGCCAGCTCGTCCAGCCCTTGCCCGCCGAGCCCGCTGTCGAGCACGTAAGACGACAGCAGCACGTCGTCGTAAGGGGCGAGGCCGTGGCCGCGCTCGGCCAGCAGCGTGCAGGCGAGCTTCACGTTGTGGCCGATCTTGAGAACCGAATCGTCCTCAAGCGCGGGCGCGAGCAGCGCCAGCGCCTCCGCCTCGGGGATCTGGGCGTCGGCCGCCGCGTCGCCGCCCTCGCTCAGGAGGTCGCCGCCGGCGTGGTGGCCGATCGGCGCATAGGCCGCGCGGCCGGGCGCCAGGCTTAAGGCGACGCCGACGATCTCCGCCTGCATCGGATCGATGGACGAGGTCTCGACGCTCAGCGCGAAGCGGCCGATGTCGCGGGCCTCGGCGACCAGCGCCGCGAGCCGGGCGGGGTCGCGGACGATCTCGTAGGCCGTGCGGTCGATCGCGGTCTCGGCCGCCCGCGCGACGAGCTTGCGCGCCAGATCCTGCGGGGTCGCGCCCTCGGCGGGCGCCGGC
>NZ_JBHTMX010000022.1:0-27769 GCF_042679725.1 Methylopila musalis | reverse complement strand
AACCCGCTGGCGGACGCCGGCGTCATCGGCGTGTCGGGCGCGGCGGCGCTCGGGGCGGTGCTCGCGTTCTACTCCGGCCTGTCGGCCGCCTTCTCGCTGGCGCTGCCGGTCGGCGGCGTGGCAGGCGCGGCGCTCGCGGTGGCCGCGCTCTACGGCCTCGCCGGACGGGGCTCCGCCACCATGACGCTGATCCTCGCCGGCGTCGCCATCAACAGCCTCGCCGGCGCGCTCACCGCGCTCGCGCTCAACCTGTCGCCGAACCCCTACGCCGCCATGGAGGTGATGTTCTGGCTGATGGGCTCGCTCGCCGACCGCAGCATGGACCATGTGGCGCTCGTGCTGCCGCTGCTCGCGGTGGGCTGGGGGCTGATGCTGGCCTGCGGCCCCGCGCTCGACGCGCTGACGCTCGGCGAAGACACCGCCACCAGCCTCGGCTTCCACATGGGCCGGGTGCGGGCCATGCTGGTGGTGGGCGCGGCGCTCGCCGTCGGCGCGACGGTGGCGGTGACGGGGGCGATCGGCTTCATCGGCCTCGTGGTCCCGCACATCCTGCGCCCGCTGGTGGGCGGGCGGCCGGGCCGGCTTCTGCTCGCGAGCGGGCTCGGCGGCGTGGCGCTGGTGCTGGGCGCCGACATCGGCGTGCGGGCGATCGGCGTGCGGCCGGAGCTGAAGCTCGGCGTGGTCACGGCGCTGATCGGCGCGCCGTTCTTCCTGTCGCTGCTGTGGCGGCTGAGGCGCGAGGCGTGATGGAGATCGTCGCGCGCGACCTCACCATCCGGCTCGGCGGCGTGCCGCGCGTCGACCGGGTGTCGCTCGCCCTGAGGCCCGGCGAACTGGTCGGCCTCATCGGCCCGAACGGCGCGGGCAAGACCACGCTGTTCCGGGCGCTCGCAGGGCTCCGGACGTCGGACGAGGGCGAGACGCTCTACGACGGGCGGCCTCTCGCCGCGATCGGGCGCCGCGCCTTCGCCAAGCGGCTCGCCTATCTCGAACAGACCGCCGAGGCCCATTGGCCGCTTCGGGTCGAGCATGTGGTGGCGCTCGGCCGGCTGCCTCATCGCGGCTTCGGCCGGGCGGCGCTTACGACCGACGCGGCCGCTGTCGAGCGGGCGCTGCGCGCCGCCGACGCGGAGGGCTTTCGCGGCCGGCTGATGCGCGAGCTTTCCGGCGGCGAGCGCGCCCGGGTGCTGCTCGCCCGCGCCTTCGCGGTGGAGAGCGAGTGGCTGCTCGCCGACGAACCGGCCGCCGCGCTCGACCCCGCCCACCAGCTCGGCCTGATGGAGCGCCTGCGCGCCGCCGCCCATCGCGGCATGGGCGTGGTGGTGGTGCTGCACGATCTGACGCTCGCGAGCCGGTTCTGCGACCGGCTGGTGCTGATGGCCGGCGGGCGCATCCTCGGCGACGGCCGCCCCGCCGAGGTGCTGACCGACGAAGCCGCCGCGACCGCCTACGGCGTGTCGCTGATCCGGGCGGAGACCGGCGGCGAGCCGCTGGTCGCGCCCTGGCGGCGGCTCGCCCCCGACGACGACAGGAGGACACGCCCATGACCGAGATCGCAGCCGTGCTGGAGCAGCGCCTTCAGTGCCCCGACACCCACTGGCACATGGGGACCTTCGGCGTCGTGGCCGAATTCCTGCGCGACGCCGACGAGCCGACCGCCTTTCCCGCCGGCCGGGGGCTCGCCGCCTTCACCGCCCGCGGCGCCGTCCGGCTGGAGCCGACCGACGACCTGACGCTGTTCGCCTATGAGGGCGCCATGAGCCGGGCCCGAAGCTGGAGCCAGCATGTGGGGCTCGGCCTGCCGCGAAAGGCCTGCGCCCTGAACCGCCGCGCCGTCCTAACCGAGCTCGGCCCCGACCGCGACGCCGTGCGCGAGGACGACCGCGACGGCGTGCTGTTCGATCTTGGCCTTGCGCGGCTTTCGATGGACGCGCTGGTCCGCACCCGCGACGCGAAGCTGATCGCCGCGCTGCGGGCGGCGGAGGGCAAATCGCTGTTCGGGGAGGCGGGCGCGGTCATGGGCGAGATCTTCCGCGCCCAGCCGCACCGGGTGTTCGTCACCCGCGTCGGCCCGGTGGAGGTGTTCCAGCCGATTCCCATGGACGGCGGCGTCAGCCCGCCCGGCCCCCACACCCATCTGCTGCCCAAGCTGATGAAGACCGGCCGCGCCCACGGCGCCAACGTGCCCGCGCCGAAGGGGCTGATCCTCAGCGGCGGCTTCGCCCCGCCGCATCCGGCCCGCGATCCTCACGGGACCCCGCGCCCGTTCGACGCCGCGCGCCACGCGGCCTTCCAGGACCTCATCGCCCGCTTCGGCGACCCCCGCCTCGCCGCCGTCAAACACGCCGCGCGCGACAACGACCCCAACCCGACCCTCGCCCCCCAAACTCGCCACGAACGCGCCGCCGCGCGGGTGGGGGAGCTGCAGCGGGGGTTGGGCGGCTAGAAACCTCCGCCGCCGAGAGCGCGCGATTTCTTGTCCCGGCCTTGAGCCGGGACCCAGAACCGCTGACGCGTCAGAATAAGACAGCCCGGCCGTCGCGCCCTTTTCTGAAACGGCAGCGTCTCTGGGTCCCGGCTCAAGGCCGGGACAAGGAAGAGGGGCGTCGCGCTCCCTCTCTGTCCCGCAGCGCCAGCACGGCCTCCCCTCGCGCCGGGCCTCACCCGCAGGCGCGCAGCCGGGGTTCGGCGGCGAGGGCGGCGGCTTCGGCGAGGATGTCGTAGGAGCGCAGCCGGGCGTCCCGGTCCCAGATCGCGGCGGCGGCGATGAACTCGTCGGCGCCGGTGCGCTCGGCGAGCCGGGCGAGGCCGTCGCGCACGGTCGCCGGGCCGCCCACGATCGAGCAGGACAGCATGTGCGACACCTGCGCCTTCTCCCGATCGCTCCAGAACGCCTCGATGTCGTCGAGCGGGGGCGGCAGCAGGCCGCGCGTGCCCCGGAACATCCGGGTGAAGCTCTGCTGGGTGGAGGTGAACAGCCGCCGCGCCTCGGCGTCCGTCTCTGCCGCGATCACGTTGACGCCGACCGCGGCGTAGGGCCGGTCGAGCTGGGCCGAGGGCTTAAACGTGTCCCGGTAGACGGTCAGCGCCGAATCGAGCGCGTCGGGCGCGAAATGGGAGGCGAAGGCGTAAGGCAGGCCGAGCGCCGCCGCGAGCTGGGCGCCGAACAGGCTGGAGCCGAGGATCCACAGCGGCACCTCGGTTCCCGTGCCCGGCACCGCCTGCACCCGCCGGCCGTCGTCGAGCGGGCCGAGCAGCGTCTGAAGCTCCAGCACGTCCTGCGGGAAGGCGTCGGCGGAGGTCATGTCCCGCCGGAGCGCGCGCAGGGTCTGCTGGTCCGTGCCCGGCGCGCGGCCGAGGCCAAGGTCGATGCGGCCGGGGAACAGCGTCGCCAGCGTGCCGAACTGCTCGGCGATCACCAGCGGCGCGTGGTTCGGCAGCATGACGCCGCCGGCGCCGACCCGGATGGTGGAGGTGCCGGCGGCCACGTGGCCGATGACGACGGCGGTGGCGGCGGAGGCGATGCCGACCATGTTGTGGTGCTCGGCGAGCCAGAAGCGGGTGTAGCCGAGCGCTTCGGCCCGGCGCGCGAGCTCCAGCGAGCGGTCGAGGGCGTCGGCGGCGGTCCCGCCTTCGGGGATGAAGGCGAGGTCGAGAACGGACAGGGCGGTCATTCGGCGGACCTTGGATTTTGTGGCGTCGTCTGTCCAAGTCGTGCCCGGCGGCCCCCGGCGCAAGGCCGCCAGCGCGGGGCGGCCATGCGTCGCCTGGCCGGCGCCCGAGAGTTTCTTGCGCCGAATCACTCCCACGGGCTAGGTCGAACGCATGAGCGACATCGCCCCTCCGCCGCAGGACGGCGTCCTGCCCGTCGAGCTCCGGTCGGCGCTGGAGGAGCGCTATCTCGCCTATGCGCTCTCCACCATCACGCAGCGGGCGCTGCCGGACGTGCGCGACGGGCTGAAGCCCGTGCATCGCCGGGTGCTGTGGGCCATGCGCGAGCTGAAGCTCGACCCCGGCGCGGCGTTCAAGAAATGCGCCCGCGTTGTTGGCGACACCATCGGCAAGTACCACCCCCACGGCGACCAGTCGGTCTATGACGCGCTGGTGCGGCTGGCGCAGGATTTCGCCCAGCGCTGGCCGCTGGTGGAGGGGCAGGGCAACTTCGGCAACATCGACGGCGATAACGCCGCCGCCATGCGCTACACCGAGGCGCGGCTGACCGAAGTGGCGCGCCTGCTTCTGGACGGGCTGGACGAGGACGCGGTCGACTTCCGCGCCACCTATGACGGCACCGAGAAGGAGCCGATCGTCCTTCCGGGCGCCTTCCCCAACCTGCTGGCGAACGGCAGCCAGGGCATCGCGGTCGGCATGGCCACCTCCATCCCGCCCCACAACGTGGCGGAGCTGGTGGCGGCGGCGAAGGCGCTGCTGGACGATCCGGCGGCCGACACCGACGCGCTGCTCGCCCACGTGCAGGGACCGGATTTTCCGACCGGCGGTGTGATCGTGGACGGCCCCTCGGTGATCGCGGAGGCCTACCGCACCGGCCGGGGCGGCTTCCGCACCCGCGCTCGCTGGGCGGTGGAGGATCTCGGCCGCGGCGCCTGGCTCGCGGTCATCACCGAGATTCCCTATCTGGTGCAGAAAAGCCGGCTGGTGGAGCGCATCGCCGAGCTGATCAACGAGCGCAAGCTGCCGCTGGTGGCGGACGTGCGCGACGAATCCACCGAGGACGTGCGCCTCGTGATCGAGCCGCGGGCGCGCACCGTCGATCCGATCGTCATGATGGAGCAGCTGTTCAGGCTGACGGAGCTTGAAAGCCGCATCCCGCTCAACATGAACGTGCTGGTGCGCGGCCAGACGCCCATGGTGCTCGGTCTGAAGGACGTGCTGCGCCAGTGGCTGGACCACCGGCGCGAGGTGATCCAGCGCCGGTCCCAGCACCGGCTCGACGCCATCGTGCGGCGGCTCGAGATCCTCGACGGGCTGCTGATCGCCTTCCTCAACGTGGACGAGGTCATCCGCATCGTCCGGCAGGCGGACGATCCGAAGGCCGACCTGATCGCGGCCTTCGCGCTGACGGAGACGCAGGCCGAGGCCATCCTCAACATGCGGCTGCGCTCGCTCGCCAAGCTCGAGGAGATCGAGATCCGGCGCGAGCACGACAAGCTGAGCAAGGAGGGCGAGGAGCTGCGCGCGCTGCTCGGCTCCGAGGCCCGGCAGTGGAAGCGCGTGGGCAAGGAGCTGGACGGGCTCGCCAAGACCTTCGGCCCGGAGACCGCGCTCGGGCGCCGCCGCACCACCTTCGAGCGCCCGCCGGAGGGCGCCGCGGAGGCGGTGGCGGAAGCGCTGGTGGAGCGCGAGCCGGTCACGGTGATCGTGTCCGAAAAGGGCTGGATCCGCGCGCTCAAGGGCCACATCGCCGACGTCTCCAGCCTCACCTTCAAGGCGGACGACGCGCTGAAGCTGTCGTTCCACGCCGAGACGACCTCGAAGCTGATCGTGGCGACCAGCACCGGCAAGACCTTCACGCTGGACGCCGCCAAGCTGCCCGGCGGCCGGGGCGCGGGCGAGCCGATCCGCCTGATGATCGACATGGACGAGGGTTCGGAGATCGTGGACGTGTTCGCCCATGTCCCCGGCGCCAAGCGTCTGGTGGTGGCGAGCGACGCGCGCGGCTTCGTGGCGGCGGAGGAGCAGCTTCTCGCCAACACCCGCAAGGGCCGGCAGGTGGCGAATGTGGAGCCGGGCGTCACGCTGCTCCGGCTCGCGCCCGCGCAAGGCGACACGGTCGCGATCATCGGGCAGAACCGCAAGCTGCTGCTGTTCCCGCTGGCGCAGGTCGCCGAGATGGCGCGCGGGCGCGGCGTGAGGCTTCAGCGCTACAAGGACGGCGGCGTCTCGGACGTGATGACGTTCACGCTGGCGGACGGCTTCAGCTTCGTCACCAACGGCGGCAAGACGTGGTCGCTGAAGGGCGACGACCTGCGCGACTGGCTCGGCAACCGCGCCGAAGCCGGCCGCCTGCCGCCCCGGGGCTTCTCCGCCAACAACCGGTTCGGCGGCTAACCGGGCCGAACCGAATTAATCTTTTGTTAACCACACGCCGCGAGGGTGACCCTCGTGGCTGCGGCCGAGGCGGCTCCCGTGACCGACGGCGGACAACGCGGGAGCCGCCTCAACCACGCTCTCGGAGCCCATTGAAGAATTCAAAAAAGCCGTCATGCCTGAGAGTGGTCATCGGGCGTCAACAACGTGAACGCTCAGGTTCATGTCCCGCAAAAAGTCGTGGATACCCGCGCGTTGCGCGGGCATGACGGGAGTTCGGGTCGCCACGTCGGCAGATGTCAGACGGGCTCTCAGGACAGCGCGCTGAAGCTCACCACGAACTCGCGAATGCCGGACGCGATGAACTGCACGGCGACGCAGGTGAGCAGGAAGCCCATGATCTTGGTGACGGCCTGGATGCCGTGCTCGCCGAGAAACTTCGCGATCCAGTTCGAGAAGATCAGCGCCACATAGGCGACCGCCACCGTGATCGCGACGCCGATCAGCACGATGATGTGGCCGTCGATGGAGTGGCCTTCCGGGATCTGCGAGCCGTAGCTCATCACCACCGCGATCGAGCCGGGGCCGGCGAGGCTCGGCATGGCGAGCGGCGAGAACGAGAAGTCGAGCTCCGCCTGCTTGATCTCCTCGGCGTCGCCTTCGTCCACCGGGCCCTCCTGACCCTGCCCGGAGAACAGCATGCGGAAGGCGAGCACCATGATGATGAGCCCGCCGGCGATGCGGATGCCCGGCAGCGAGATGCCGAACAGCGCGATGATGCCGTTGCCGAGGAACAGGAAGGCCGAAAGGATCAGGAACGCGTAGAGGCAGGCGAGCCGCGCCTGCCGGGCCCGCCAGTGCGGCGACATGCGCCGCGTCAGCGTCAGGAATAGCGGAACGGTGCTCAGCGGGTTCATGATCGGCAGCAGGCCGAGCGTGATCACGGGCACGTATTTGATGGCGTTGGTGATGAACTCCACGTCGCCTCCGGGCGTCCGCCGCGGGCGGAGGCGCCACGGTTCCACGCCTTTCTCCTAGCGCGGAACCGCCGCGGCGCGAAAGAGGTCAGTCCTGCGCCGTCTCCCAGCCTGCGGCGCCGAGGCGCTCCTGGGGGCGGAAGCGGCGCTTGTAGTCCATCTTGGGCGAGCCCTCGACCCAGTAGCCGAGATAGAGGTAGGGCAGGCCCTCGGCCCGGCAGCGCGCCACGTGATCGAGGATCACATGGGTGCCGAGGCCGCGCTCGGGCTGGTCGGGATCGTAGAACGAGTAGACCAGCGACAGGCCGTCCGACAGCCGGTCCACCAGCGCCACCGCCTGCAGCGGCCCGGCGCCGCGGCCGGTGACGGCGGTCTCCGCGCCACGGCGGCGATACTCCACCATCCGGGTGCGCACGTGGCTGTCCTCGACCATGGTGGCGTAGTCGAGCACCGTCATGTCCGCCATGCCGCCCTCGGAATGCCGGCTGTCCAGATAGGCGCGGAACAGCGCGTACTGCTCGGAGGTGGGGATGGGGGCGCTCTCGGCGCCGATCAGATCCGCGTTCGCGGCGCGGTTGCGGCGGAACGCCTTGGTCCAGACAAAATCATCCACCCGCACCCGCACCGAGACGCAGGCGCGGCAGGTCTCGCAGGCCGGCCGGTACGCGATGGTCTGGCTGCGTCGGAACCCGCCATGGGTGAGCAGGTCGTTCAACTGCGGGGCGTGGTCGCCCACGAGATGGGTGAACACCTTCCGCTCCGACTGCCCCGGGAGATAGGGGCAGGGCGAGGGGGCGGTGAGGTAGAACTGCGGCGTGTTGCGCGAATGGGCTGTCAACGTCGGGTCCCGACCGGCGGCGCCGGACGACAGGTCCGGCGCCGCGCTGCCGCATCAGGATAGCAAGCGAAAGGTGTGCTGCAAGCGCTTCAGTAGCCCCGGCCGTCCAGCCGGCCGCGATCGAGGACTACGGTGCTCAGGATCAGGTCATGCAGCAGCTGCTTACGCTTGGTGAACAGGCCGACCAGCAGCACGACGGGCGTCAGGATCGTCATGGAGAAATAGAGGAACACCACATGAGCGGCGGCGATCAGGAAGCCCGGCCGGGTTCCGTCGAGCTGGCGGCAGGTGAGGCCCGTCAGCCGCATGCCCCAGGTCGCGGCGCGGTCGCCGCCGAGCGTCGCGCCCGAATAGAGCACCGCCATGGCGTAAAGCACGCCGCCGTAGAGCAGCCACGCGAGGCCGAGCGTCAGCACGCCGAGGAAGAAGATCACCACGCTGGCGGCGGCGGTGAGCGTCAGCACCACGGCGAAATCCACCAGAAAGGCCAGCACGCGGCGGCTCAGCACGCCGTCGTAGAGACGGGGATCGGCGAGCGGATCGAAGGCGACCGGGCGTTCGGCGGTCGCGCTGGTGACGAGGGGCTGGGACATCGTGTGCGTCGCGGTCCTTCGAAGCATCCGCGGGATCCATTCCCGCGCCTGAAGATGTGATGCGCAGGACGAGCCTTGACAAGACGCGGGGACAACCGGCGCGCGCGGCCTTGTGATCTGACCCAAAACCTATAGATCAAGGCCCATGACTCTCGTGCACGCCGCTCCGACCACCGCGCCTTACGACGTCGAGCGCCTGCGCGCGGATTTTCCCGCGCTCGCGCTCGAAATCCACGGCAAACCGCTGGCCTATCTGGACAACGGCGCGTCGGCGCAGAAACCGACGCAGGTTCTGGACCGCATGCGCCGGGCCTACGAGACGGAATATTCCAACGTTCACCGTGGCTTGCATTATCTTGCGAATGCGGCGACCGAAGCGTTCGAGGGCGGGCGGGAGAGCGTGCGCGCGTTCCTGAACGCGGCCTCCACCGACGAGATCATCTTCACCCGCTCCGCGACCGAGGCGATCAACCTGGTCGCGAACGGCGTCGGCCTGTCCATGATCGAGGAGGGCGACGAGATCGTCCTCACCATCATGGAGCACCATTCCAACGTGGTGCCGTGGCATTTCCTGCGCGAGCGCAAGGGCGCGGTGCTGAAATGGGTGCAGGTTCGCGAGGACGGCTCGTTCGACCTCGACCTGTTCGCCGACGCCCTGACCGAGCGCACCAAGTTCGTCGCCGTGACCCACATGTCCAACGTGCTCGGCACGGTGGTTCCGGTGAAAGAAGTCACGCGCCTCGCCCATGAGCGGGGCGTCCCCGTCCTGATCGACGGCAGCCAGGGCGCCGTGCATCTCGCGCCGGACGTGCGCGACATCGACGCCGACTTCTACGTGCTGACCGGCCACAAGGTCTACGGCCCGACCGGCATCGGCGCGCTCTACGGCAAGCGCGACCTGCTGGCGAAGCTGCCTCCGTTCAACGGCGGCGGCGAGATGATCCGCGACGTGACCGAGGACGGCGTCACCTATGGCGAGCCGCCCCACCGCTTCGAGGCCGGCACGCCCCCGATCGTGCAGGCGATCGGCCTCGGCGCCGCGCTCGACTACATGCGCGGCGTGGGGCTGGAGGCGATCGCCGCCCATGAGGCCGGGCTCGCGACCTACGCCCGCGAGCGCCTCGGCGCCATCAACGCGCTGACCATCTACGGCGACGCGCCGGGCAAGGGCGCGATTGTGGCGTTCAACCTGGACGGCGCCCACGCCCATGACGTGGCCACCGTGCTCGACCGCTCCGGCATCGCCGTGCGCGCGGGCACCCATTGCGCCCAGCCGCTGCTGAAGCGGCTCGGCGTCACCTCCACGTGCCGGGCGTCCTTCGCCCTTTACAACACCACCGGCGAGATCGATCGTCTCGCCGAGGCGCTCCTTCGGGCGCGCGATCTGTTTGCGTGAGAAAGGCTCGATCATGAGCGACGCGACCGCCGCCGCGCAGGCGGCCGATTCCGCCGGCTCGGCCATCCCGCAGGATGAGCTGGACCGGCTGACGGACGACATCATCGCGGCCCTGAAGACGGTGTACGATCCGGAGATCCCGGTCGACATCTACGAGCTCGGACTGGTCTACCGCATCGACATCTCGGACGACCGCGACATCACCATCGACATGACGCTGACGGCGCCGGGCTGTCCCGTCGCCGGCGAAATGCCGGGCTGGGTGGAGAACGCGGTCGGCGCCGTGCCGGGCGTCGGCCGGGTGGACGTGAACATGGTGTTCGACCCGCCGTGGGATCAGAGCCGCATGTCGGACGAGGCCCGCGTCGCGCTCGACATGTGGTGACGGACGGCCATGGCGGGCGACGGGGAGCAGGACGGGCGGCCGCAGGTGCGCGGCGTGCTGGAGACCGCGCTCTACGTCGCCGATCTGGTCGCCGCCGCCCGGTTCTATGACCGGCTGTTCGGCTTCCCCAAGCTCTTCGCCGACGCGCGCCTGATCGCCTACGACGTCGGCGGACGCTCGGTGCTGCTGCTGTTCGCCGAAGGCGCGGCCGCGGACGAGCAGACCCTGCCCGGCGGCGTCATTCCCGGCCATGACGGGCGAGGCGGCGCGCATATGGCCTTCGCCGTCGCCGCCGAGGACCTGCCCCGCTGGACCGAGGCGCTCGCGGCCGGCCACACGCCGGTGGAGGGCCGGGTGGACTGGCCGCGCGGCGGCGTCAGCCTCTATTTCCGCGACCCGGACGGCAACCTGCTGGAGCTCGCGACGCCCGGTCTCTGGGCCACCTATTGAGCCCGCGCGGCGGCCCTTACGCGTCGCCGCCCTTCATTTCGGCCGCGTCCACGCCTATCTTGAGCCGACAGATCGCCGATCATCCGCATTCCGTGGAGCCGACCATGGCCGCCCGTCCCCGCCCGAAGGTGATGACCCTGACCGACCGCGCCGCCGACCGCGTGCGCGCCATCATCGCCCGGTCCGACACGCCGATCCTCGGCCTGCGGGTGGGCGTGAAGACCGGCGGCTGCGCCGGCATGGAATACATCATGGACTACGCCGCCGAGGCCTCGCCCACCGACGAGGTGGTGGAGGACAAGGGCGTCACGGTGCTGATCGACCCCAAAGCGATCCTCTACCTGCTCGGCACGGAGATGGATTTCGTGACCGAAAAGATGTCGCAGCGCTTCGTGTTCAACAACCCGAACCAGACCTCCGCCTGCGGCTGCGGCGAGTCGGTCGCGATCACGCCCGCCGTGCCGGAGACCTACGTCTCCGCGGTGTGAGGGGCGCGTTTGAGTGGGGAGCGCGCATGAGCTGTGCTCGCGCCCCTTTTTCTTGTCCCGGCCTTGAGCCGGGACCCAGAAACGCCGACGCCATCCCGGATGGACCGCGCGGTCGGAGCATCATCCAGAACCGCTGACGCTTCCCGAGAAACCCCACTTTCGCCGAGGCCGCCAACTCGCCGCCGTTGACGCATCTGGGTCCCGGCTCAAGGCCGGGACAAGAGGGGTGGGTCCGCACGGGATCGCTCAAGCTGAATGGAACTACCGCGGTCCAGAACCCGGCCGGCTAGCGCCCCTTTTCTTGTCCCGGCCTTGAGCCGGGACCCAGAACCGCTGACGGTTCAGGATAAGACGCCGAGCTGTCGCGCTCCGCCTTCAAACGCTTCGAGTTTCTGGGTCCCGGCTCAAGGCCGGGACAAGAGGGGGTGTGTTCGCACGGAACCGCCCAGCCTCCGCCCGCATCGCGCAGGGCAGCCCTGCGGCGAAAGCGGGTTCGGGCTCTACCGGCACAAGCGATCAGGCCTATCTCGCATCGCAACGCCGCGCGGCGGTCGCCGCGCCGATCCCTCATGCGATGGAGTTTCTCCATGTCCGCTTCGACCGACCCGCTGTTCCAGCCGCTCACCGTGGGCGCGCTGTCGCTGCGCAACCGCATCGTCATGGCGCCGCTGACGCGTTCGCGCGCCGACCATGTCACCCTCGCGCCGCGGGCGCTGAACGCGGAGTATTACGCCCAGCGGGCGAGCGCCGGCCTCATCATCGCCGAGGCGACCCAGATCGCGCCCGAGGGGCAGGGCTATGTCTGGACGCCGGGCATCTATTCCGACGAGCAGATCGCCGGCTGGCGGCTCGTCACCGACGCGGTGCACGCCAAGGGCGGCCGCATCGTGCTGCAGCTCTGGCATGTGGGCCGCATCTCCCATCGCGACCTGCAGCCCGGCGGCAAGCTGCCGGTGGCGCCCTCGGCCGTGAAGCCGAAGGGGCAGGCCTTCACGGAATCGGGCTTCAAGGACCTCGAGACGCCGCGGGCGCTGGAGATCGACGAGATTCCCGGCATCGTCGCGCAATACGCGCAGGCCGCGACCAACGCGATCGCGGCCGGCTTCGACGGCGTCGAGGTGCATGGCGCGAACGGCTACCTGCTCGACCAGTTCCTGCGCGACGGCGCGAACAGGCGCGAGGACGCCTATGGCGGCTCGATCGAGAACCGCGCCCGCTTCCTGCTGGAGGCGACCGAGGCGGCCATCGGGGCGATCGGGCGAGAGCGGGTCGGCGTGCGCCTGTCGCCCACCAGCACCGTGAACGACTGCGCCGATTCAAACCCCGAGCCGCTGTTCGCTTATGTGGCCCAGAAGCTGTCCGACCTCGGGATCGCCTATCTGCACCTCGTCGAGGGCGAGACCCGCGGCGACCGCGCCCCGCAAGGGAGCTTCGACCTCGCCGTGCTGCGCAAGGCGTTCAAGGGCGTCTACATCGGCAACAACGGCTATGACGCCGAGCTCGCGGCGAAGCGCGTCGCGGACGGCGAGGTGGATCTGGTGGCCTTCGGCCGGCCCTTCATCTCCAATCCGGATCTGGTGGAGCGCATTCGCGAGGGCGTGGCCTTCGCGCCGATCGACGAGGCCACGCTCTACGCCGGCGACGCCAAGGGCTACACCGACTATCCGACCCGCGACCAGGCGGCCGACGCGGCCTGACCGATCGGACGCCGCGCCGTCGTTCAAGCGGCGCGGCGTCACATTCGCGCGCTTAAATCTCACATCGCCTTGATCTCGCGCCATTCGTCGGGAACTCTGGAGACCTCCTCCTTCTGACGCTTCGGCGCTCGGACGTGAGCCGCGGGCTCCCGCGGCGCGCCGTCCTCCTCGCGCCCCAGTTCCCGCGAGCGGCGCATGGACAGCATCACGGTCGTCAACGCGGTCCTCCTGTTCGGCGCGGCGCTCATGCTCGTGGGCATCCTGTCGTCGCTGGTGGCCTCGCGCTTCGGCGCGCCGCTGCTGCTGGTGTTCCTCGTGATCGGCATGCTGACCGGCCAGGACGGGCCCGGCGGCGTCGCCTTCGACAACTACCGGCTGACCTATCTCATCGGCTCGATCTCGCTCGCGGTGATCCTGTTCGACGGCGGGCTGCGGACGCGGATCGCCCATCTCGGCGGCGCGCTCGCGCCGGCCGCGACGCTCGCGACCGTCGGCGTGGCGCTGACGACCGCGATCATCGGCCTGTTTTCCGCCTGGATCCTCAAGCTCGACATGGTGGAGGGGCTGCTGGTCGGCGCCACCATCGCCTCCACTGACGCGGCGGCGGTGTTCTTCCTGATCCGGGCGAGCGGCCTGCAGCTCCAGCGCCGGGTGGGCGCGACGCTGGAGATCGAATCTAGCACCAACGATCCGGTGGCGGTGTTCCTCACCGTGATGCTGGTCGGGCTCGTCTCCGCCGGCGCCTCCGGCTCGGACGGGGCCGCCGGCCTGATGATCGTCGGCCATTTCCTGCAGGAGGCGGTGATCGGCGGGGCGGCGGGCGTCGCGGGCGGATTCGCGCTCGCCTATCTGCTGAACCGGGTCGATCTGCCGTCCGGCCTGCATCCTTTGTTCGTGGTGGCGAGCGTGGTGGCGCTGTTCGCGCTCGCCGCCGTGCTGCACGGCTCGGGCTTCCTCGCGGTCTATCTGGCGGGAATCATCGTCGGCAACCGGCAGGTGCGCGCGCTGCCGGCCATCATCGCCTTCCACGACACCATCACCTGGCTGTGCCAAATCGTGATGTTCATCGTGCTCGGCCTGCTGGTGACGCCGTCGCAGCTGCTGCCGGCGCTTGGGCCGTCGCTCGCCATCGCCTTCGGCCTCATCTTCGTGGCCCGGCCGCTGGCGGTGGCGCTCTGCCTCGCGCCGTTCGGCTTCTCGCGCAAGGAGATCACCTTCGTCGGCTGGGTGGGCCTGCGGGGCGCGGTGTCGATCTTCCTCGCGGCGATCCCGACGCTCGCCCAGGCGCCCAACGCCCAGACCTATTTCAACGTGGCCTTCGTGGTGGTGATCGTGTCGCTGGTGGTGCAGGGCTGGACCATCACCGGCCTCGCCAAGCGGCTGAAGCTCGCGGTGCGCCAAACAGTGCGCTCGGTCAACCGAATCGAGATCGACCTGCCGGGCCAGCTGGCGCAGGAGATGGTGGGCTACGAGGTGACGCCCCGCTGTCCGATCCTCGCCCGCGACGCCGCGCCGAAATGGGCCGTTCCCGTTTTCGTGATCCGCGACGACGAGATTCTCGACCCCTCCCGCGCGGGCGGCTTGAAGCCCGGCGACTACGGGTATTTTCTGGCGCCGCACAACCGGGTGGCCGAACTGGACGGTCTGTTCGCCTCGCTGGACGCGGGACGCGCGAAGCCGGCGCTCGGCGAATTCGCCATGCGCGGCGACACGGCGCTTGCGAGCCTTTCCGCGCTCTACGGGCTCCAGATCGCGCCCGAGGACGCTGAACTCACCGTCGCGGAGGTGTTCCACCGCCGGTTCGAGCAGGCGCCCGCGGTCGGCGACGTGGCCGAGTTCGGCCCGGCGACGCTGGTGGTGCGCGGCGTGGACGACGGCCGCGTCACCCGCGTCGCGCTGCGCATCGAGGACGAGGGAGAGGACGGAAGCGCCGGGCCGAACCCCGCCGGATCGGGCGAGGGTGCCGAGGGCCTGCGCGCGGCCTTCGAGCGCGTCCGCGACCTGCTGCGAAAGCGCGTGGGGCAGGGCGTTTAAACGCTTTTTCAACCATGCTCGGCGACCTTCGACCCATGATCGTACGAACCCGCTGGCGCACCGTCGCCGCCCACCTCGCGCTCTGGATCACGGCGACCGGAGCGGTCACCTATTTCAGTCAGCAGGCCTATGTGGGCGCGCACGGGCTGGTGGCGAGCCGCGAGTTCGAGGCCGAGATCGCGCAGCTCTCCGCCAAGCTCGACGACCTGAAGGCGACCCGGGCGTCGTTCGAGCACCGCATCGAGCTCCTGAGCTCCGACCGGCTTGATCCGGACCTGCTGGACGAGCAGGCGCGGGTGGACCTCGGCTGGCTGAACGCCAACGACCGGGTCATCCAGTCCCACTGAGCCTCTGCGCCGCGCTGAAGGGCCACGAATGGCTTCGCGGCTGCGGCGCCCTAGAACCTCAATGGTTTTGCGGCGCACAATCGAATTCGTCCAGAACCCTCTTGCGACTTTAGTTTTATGGGGGCACAACCTTCCCAAAGGACCGTTGGCGATCGCGGCTGAAGTCTCGATTTGCCCTCAGGCCGCATTAGGTCTCTGCTCAGAACGAGACGCATGGGAGGGGAACGTCCATGGCCGCATCCGCTGCGAACGCCGCGCGTTCGAACGTCGACGACGCCGAAACCGTCGAGGCGGGCGACGTCCTCTCCTTCACCAAGGAGCAGGAGCTTCACGCCTATCGCGAAATGCTGCTCATCCGCCGTTTCGAGGAGAAGGCCGGCCAGCTGTACGGCATGGGCCTGATCGGCGGCTTCTGCCATCTCTACATCGGCCAGGAAGCGGTCGTGATCGGCATGCAGATGGCGGTGGAGCAGGGCGACCAGGTCATCACCGGCTATCGCGACCACGGCCACATGCTGGCCTGCGAGATGGACCCCAAAGGCGTGATGGCCGAACTGACCGGACGCCGCGGCGGCTACTCCAAGGGCAAGGGCGGCTCCATGCACATGTTCAGCGTGGAGAAGCAGTTCTACGGCGGCCACGGCATCGTGGGCGCGCAGGTCTCACTCGGAACGGGCCTCGCCTTCGCCAACAAGTACAAGAAGAACGGCAAGGTCTCGCTGGTCTATTTCGGCGACGGCGCCTCGAACCAGGGGCAGGTCTATGAGAGCTTCAACATGGCGAAGCTCTGGAAACTGCCGGCCGTCTACGTCATCGAGAACAACAAATACGGCATGGGCACCTCGGTCGAGCGCGCCTCGTCCAACACCAACCTGTCCCAGCGCGGCCTGAGCTTCGACATCCCCGGCGAGCAGGTGGACGGCATGGACGTGCGCGCGGTGCGCGCCGCCGGCGAGCGCGCCATCGAGCACGCCCGCTCGGGCAAGGGCCCCTACATCCTCGAAATGGTGACCTACCGCTACCGCGGCCACTCCATGTCCGATCCGGCGAAGTACCGCTCGAAGGACGAGGTGCAGAAGATGCGCGAGACGCACGATCCGATCGAGCAGGTCCGCGCCCGCATCCTGAAGAACGAGCAGGCCAGCGAAGACGAGCTGAAGGCGATCGACAAGGAGGTGCGCGACATCGTCAGCGCCGCCGCCGAGTTCGCGACCAACGATCCCGAGCCCGATCCGTCGGAGCTCTGGACCGACATCCTGCGCTGACGACGCCCGCCTTGCATCACGACCGGCCGCCCACGCCGGCCGAACGACAAAAGCCTGAACGCTTAGAGGGACGCCCCATGCCGATCGAAGTCCTCATGCCGGCGCTGTCGCCGACCATGGAGGCGGGCAAGCTCGCCAAGTGGCTGAAGAACGAAGGCGACTCCGTGAAGGCCGGCGACGTCATCGCCGAAATCGAGACCGACAAGGCCACCATGGAGGTGGAGGCGGTCGACGAGGGCGTGCTCGGCAAGATCCTGATCGCCGACGGCTCGGAGGACGTGAAGGTCAACACGCCGATCGCGCTGATCCTGGCCGAAGGCGAGGACGCCTCGGCGCTGGACGGCGGCGCGGCGACGCCTGCCGAAACGTCCGGCTCCAAGGCCGAGGAGCAGGCGAAGGCGGAAGCCAAATCCGACGCGGCGCCGGCCAAGACCGAATCCGCCGCCGGCAATCCGCCCGCGCCCAAGGCGCTGCCGGAGCCCGACGTGCCGGAAGGCACGGAGATGGTGTCCACCACCGTCCGCGAGGCGCTGCGCGACGCCATGCTCGAGGAGATGCGCCGCGACGAGCGCGTGTTCCTCATGGGCGAAGAGGTCGCCGAATACCAAGGCGCCTACAAGATCAGCCAGGGCCTGCTGGAGGAGTTCGGCGCCGAGCGCGTGATCGACACGCCGATCACCGAGCACGGCTTCGCGGGCGTCGGCGTGGGCGCGGCGCTGGCCGGCCTGAAGCCCATCGTTGAGTTCATGACCTTCAACTTCGCCATGCAGGCGATCGACCAGATCATCAACTCCGCCGCCAAGACGCTCTACATGTCCGGCGGCCAGATGGGCTGCTCCATCGTGTTCCGCGGTCCGAACGGCGCCGCCGCCCGCGTGGGCGCCCAGCACAGCCAGGACTACGCCGCCTGGTACTCGAACGTGCCCGGCCTCACCGTGCTCGCGCCCTACACCGCCGCCGACGCCAAGGGCCTGCTCAAGGCCGCGATCCGCGACGAGAACACCGTGATCTTCCTCGAGAACGAGATCCTTTACGGCCAGTCGTTCCCGGTGCCGAAGCTCGACGACTACGTGGTGCCGATCGGCAAGGCCAAGGTGGCGCGTCCGGGCAAGGACGTGACGCTGGTGTCGTGGTCCATCGGCATGACCTACGCGCTCAAAGCCGCGGAGGAGCTGGCGAAGGAGGGCATCGAGGCCGAGGTGATCGACCTGCGCACCATCCGTCCCATGGACACCGAGACCATCGTCGAGTCGGTCAAGAAGACCGGCCGCGTGGTGACGGTGGAGGAGGGCTGGGCCCAGTCCGGCGTCGGCGCCGAGATCGCGGCCCGCGTGATGGAGCACGCCTTCGACTGGCTCGACGCGCCGGTCGTGCGCATCACCGGCAAGGACGTGCCGATGCCCTACGCCGCCAATCTCGAAAAGCTCGCGCTGCCGAGCGTGGCCGACGTGGTCGAAGCCGCGAAGGCGGTCTGCTACCGCGACTGAGGGAGCGGCGCATGCTGGGTCGGATCCTGAAGACCGCCGCCAACGAGTATCTGCGCCGCCGCGCGGCGCGCACCGGCTCGGGCCCGCGGCGGCTTCCCCCGACCTCGGCGCGGGAGGCGCAGAACCGCGCCATCCGCCGCCTCGTGCGTATGGCGCTCGACCGATTCATGAGACGCTGAGGCCATGAACGCCGACCCCGCCCGATCCCGCGCGACCTACGCCGACCTGGAGGCGGTTCCCCCGCACCGCGTGGCTGAGATCGTGGACGGCGTGCTGGAGACGCATCCGCGCCCGTCGCCGCGGCACGGCGCGGCCGCGCTCCAACTAGGCGCTGAGCTGAGCTTTTCGTTTCAGCGCGGGCGCGGCGAACTGGGCGATTGGATTTTCATCCTCAAGCCCGAGCTTCATCTCGGCGCCGATGTGGTGGTTCCGGACCTCGCCGGCTGGCGGCGCGAGCGGCTTCCGCGCGAGCCCGAGACCGCCTATGTCGAGACCGCGCCGGACTGGGTCTGCGAAATCCTGTCGCCGTCGACCGAACGCCTCGACCGCGGCCCGAAGCGGCGCATCTACGCCCGCGCCGGGGTCGAGCATCTCTGGCTGCTCGATCCGCAGTCCAAGCTGCTGGAAGCCTTCGCGCGCGTCGCGGACCAATGGCTGCTGCTCGCCACCATCGGCGAGGGGGAGGAGGTGCGCGCGGCGCCCTTCGACGCCATCGGCTTTCCGCTCGACGCCCTGTTCCCATTCGACGAGCCCACGGCTCCTCAGAAGCCTTCCGAAGAGGCCTAGACCATGCCCACCAACATCCTGATGCCCGCGCTGTCGCCCACCATGGAGAAGGGCAACCTCGCCAAGTGGCTCGTGAAGGAGGGCGACACGGTCAAGTCCGGCGACGTCATCGCCGAGATCGAGACCGACAAGGCCACCATGGAGGTGGAGGCGGTCGACGAGGGCGTGATCGGCAAGATCGTGGTGGCGGAAGGCTCGTCCGACGTGCCCGTCAACGAGCTGATCGCGATCCTGCTGGAAGAGGGCGAGGACGCCTCGGCCCTGAAGGACGCCGGCGCCGCGCCCAAGGCCGCCAAACCCGACGCCACGAGCGAGGCGAAGCCCGCCAAGGACGCGCCCGCGCCCAAGACGGACGCGGCCCCGAAGGCGGAGGCGAAGCCCGTCGCCAACGGCCATGACACGAGCCATGACGCAGGCGAGCGCGTGTTCGCCTCGCCGCTCGCCCGCCGCATCGCCAAGGAGGCGGGGCTCGACCTCAAGGCCATTTCCGGCAGCGGCCCCCGTGGCCGCGTGGTGAAGGCGGACGTGGAGCAGGCCAAGGCCTCCGGCGGCGGCAAGGCCGCCCCGGCCAAGACGGACGCCAAGGCGTCGGCCGCGCCTGCGCCCAAGGCGTCCGCGCCGAGCCTGCCCTCGGACGAGGCCGTCCGAAAGCTGTTCCCGGAGGGCTCCTACGAGGAGATCCCGCACGACGGCATGCGCAAGACCATCGCGCGCCGCATGACGGAGGCCCGCCAGACCATCCCGCAGTTCTACGTCACGGTGGATTGCGAGATCGACGCGCTGCTGGGTCTGCGCGAGCAGATCAACGCCTCGGCGCCCGAGAAGGATGGCAAGCCGGTCTGGAAGGTGTCGGTCAACGACATGGTGGTGAAGGCGCTCGGCGTCGCGCTCTCCCAGGTGCCGGACGCCAACGTGTCCTGGACCGAGACCGCCATGCTGCGCCACCGCCACGCCGACGTGGGCGTCGCCGTCGCGCTGCCGGGCAACGGCCTGATCACCCCGATCATCCGCGCGGTCGAGACCAAGACGCTGTCCGTCATCGCCAAGGAGATGAAGGACTTCGCCGCCCGCGCCCGGGACCGCAAGCTGAAGCTGGAAGAGTATCAGGGCGGCACCACGGCGGTGTCGAACCTCGGCATGTTCGGCGTGAAGGACTTCACGGCGGTGGTGAATCCGCCGCACTCCACCATTCTCGCGGTCGGCGGCGCGGAGAAGCGCCCGGTGGTGAAGGGGGGCGAGATCAAGGTCGCGACCGTGATGAGCCTCACGCTCACCTGCGACCATCGCTCGGTCGACGGCGCGCTCGGCGCGACGCTGATCGCGGCCGTGAAGCGGCTGATCGAGAAGCCGATGGGCCTGCTGGTCTGATCCGCTCGGAAGGGAGACCGTTCCATGCCCCTCGTCCGCATTTCACTGCGCGCCGGCCGCGACGACGCCTACAAGACCGCGCTCGCCGAGGGCGTCTATGAGGCGCTGCGCGAGGCCTTCGGCGTGCCGGAGAAGGACAAGTTCGTGGTCGTGCACGAGCACGGCGCGTCGGAGTTCGTCTACGACCCGTCCTATCTCGGCGTGGAGCGCGACGACGCGCTGGTGATCGTCCAGATCACCGCCAACGCCGGCCGCACGCTGGACCAGAAGAAGGCGCTCTACCGGGCGATCGCCGACAGGCTGTCGGCGGCGCCGGGGGTGGAGCCGCGCAACGTGCTGATCAACCTCGTCGAAGTTCAGAAGGAGAACTGGTCCTTCGGCGACGGCGTGGCGCAATACGCCTGACCGTCGCGTCCCGCCGGCAACCGGCGGGCGTCCACGACCTGAGCGCTCCTGACGCATGTGGCGGCGGCCCGAGACACGCCCGGGCCGGACGAGCGCGACTTTCCAGACCACGCTCTGACACCTTTTAGGAAACGCCCATGTCCGACAGTTACGACATCATCGTCATCGGCGGCGGGCCGGGCGGCTACGTCACGGCGATCCGCGCCGCGCAGCTCGGCTTCCGGACCGCGGTGGTGGAGCGCGAGCATCTGGGCGGCATCTGCCTCAACTGGGGCTGCATCCCCACCAAGGCGCTGCTGCGCTCGGCCGAGATCTACCACTACCTCCAGCACGCCAAGGACTACGGCCTCTCGGCGGAGAAGGTGACGTTCGATCCGGCGGCGGTGGTGAAGCGCTCCCGCGGGGTGTCGGCCCAGCTCAACGGCGGCGTCGGCTTCCTGCTGAAGAAGAACAAGGTCGACGTGATCTGGGGCGAGGCCACGCTGACCAAGCCCGGCGAGGTCAAGGTGGCCGCGTCGAAGAAGTCCGTGCAGGGCCCGCCCGCGCCGGCGCCCAAGGGCGCGAAAGGCGAGGGGACCTATTCCGCCCAGCACGTGATCGTCGCGACCGGCGCGCGGCCGCGCGTGCTGCCGGGGCTGGAGCCGGACAAGAAGCTGGTCTGGACCTATTTCGAGGCCATGGTCCCCGAAACCTTCCCGAAGTCGCTGCTGGTGGTGGGCTCGGGCGCGATCGGCGTCGAATTCGCGAGCTTCTACCGCACCATGGGCGCGGAGGTGACCATCGTCGAGGTGCTGCCGCAGATCCTGCCGGTGGAGGACGAGGAGATCGCCGCCCACGCCCGCAAGCGCTTCGAGAAGCAGGGCATCCGCATCCTCACCGGCGCCAAGGTGACCAAGCTCGACAAAGGCTCGAACGACGTGACCGCGACCGTCGAGCTCGGCGACGGCAAGACCGAGACGATCAAGGCGGACCGGGTGATCTCCGCGGTCGGCGTGGTCGGCAACATCGAGAATCTCGGGCTTGAGGCGCTGGGCGTGAAGACCGAGCGCGGCTGCATCGTCACCGACGGGCTCGGCCGCACCAGCGTGAAGGGCGTCTACGCCATCGGCGACGTGGCCGGCCCCCCCATGCTGGCGCACAAGGCGGAGCATGAGGGCGTGATCTGCGTCGAGGCCATCAAGGGGCTCGACGCCCATCCCATGGACAAGGCCAAGATCCCCGGCTGCACCTATTGCCAGCCGCAGGTGGCCTCGGTCGGGCTCACGGAGAAGAAGGCCAAGGAGCAGGGCCGCAAGATCAAGGTCGGCCGCTTCCCCTTCAACGGCAACGGCAAGGCCATCGCGCTCGGCGAGCCGGACGGTCTGGTCAAGACCATCTTCGACGCCGAAACCGGCGAGCTGATCGGCGCGCATCTGGTGGGCGCGGAAGTGACCGAGCTGATCCAGGGCTTCGTGGTGGCGATGAACCTCGAGACCACCGAGGCGGAGCTGATCCATGCGGTGTTCCCGCATCCCACCCTCTCGGAGACCATGCACGAGAGCGTGCTCGACGCCTACGGCCGCGCAATTCACATCTGACGAAACGATTTTTCGTCGGCGCTTCGGGAACCACAGACGGACTTCGGTGTTTTGAGGGTGTCGGGACACATAAGGAGTTTAATCCATGGAAGGCGTCGGTTGGCTTATGGCGATCATCCTCGGCGCGATCGCCGGGTGGATCGCCGAGCAGATCATGAAATCGGACATGGGTCTGATCATGAACATCATCCTCGGCATCGTCGGGGCGGTGGTCATGAACGCCATTTTGCGCGCGGTGGGCGTCATTCCCCCGGGCGGCTGGATCTGGCAGTGCATCGTCGCGGTCGCGGGCGCGTGTCTGCTGATCTGGGGCTATCGCCTCGTTCGCGGGCGCGGCTGATCACGAACGTTCGTCGGATCGACGGGGCGTCTGGCTTCGTCTAAAGTCGTAAGGAGAGCCGCCAAGCGGCTCTCCTTTTTCGTTTCCGCCACCGGTTCGCCGGCCGGCATGAAGGCAGCAGGGTTCGTCCCATGGTCACGGTCCTCGACCGCACGAACGGCGCCGCCCGCCCGCGGCACCCGGAAAAGGCGCATCGGCCGGAAACCGAGCGGCTGAAGAAGCCGGACTGGATCCGCGTCCGGGCGCCGGGTTCGCCGGTGTGGCGCGAGACGCAGGACATCGTGCGCGCCAACAAGCTCGTCACCGTGTGCGAGGAGGCCGGCTGCCCCAACATCGGCGAGTGCTGGTCCAAGAAGCACGCCACCTTCATGATCCTCGGCGACACCTGCACCCGCGCCTGCGCCTTCTGCAACGTGCGCACCGGCCTGCCGGAGGCGGTGGACGCGGGCGAGCCTCAGCGTGTTGCGGAGGCGGTTGCGAAGCTCGGTCTGCACCACGTGGTCATCACCTCGGTGGACCGGGACGACCTCGCCGACGGCGGCGCGCGCCACTTCGCGGACGTGATCCGCGCCATCCGCGCGGTCAGCCCCGGCACCACGATCGAGGTGCTGACGCCCGACTTCCTGCGCAAGGACGGGGCGCTCGAGATCGTGGTCGAGGCGCGGCCGGACGTGTTCAACCACAATCTGGAATGCGTGCCCTCGCTCTATCTCACGGTGCGGCCGGGCGCCCGCTACTTCCACTCCATCCGCCTGCTGCAGCGGGTGAAGGAGCTCGATCCCACCATGTTCACCAAGTCCGGCATCATGGTCGGGCTCGGCGAGGAGCGGAACGAGGTGCTGCAGCTCATGGACGACCTGCGCACCGCGGACGTGGATTTCCTGACGATCGGCCAGTACCTGCAGCCGACCTCGCGCCACCACAAGGTGGAGCGCTTCGTGACGCCGGACGAGTTCAAGGCCTACGAGACGGTCGCCTTCGCCAAGAAGTTCCTGATGGTGTCGTCAAGCCCGCTCACCCGCTCCTCCCACCATGCGGGCGAGGACTTCGCCAAGCTGGTCGCGGCCCGCGCCGCCAAGCTCGGCGGCCTCCCCGCCGCGGCGGAGTGAGGGCGGGCGAGAAGGCTGTTTGGACGTAGCCGCACCGCGCGGTCGGCTCCCCTCGCGTCATGCCCGCGCCTTCGCGCGGGTGTCCACGACGTCCCCCCGGTGAGGACTTGCGCGCCCAAGTCGTGGATGCCCGAGACAAGCTCGGGCATGACAGTTGAGGCGGTCTTCACGTTGACGCGTCAAACCTGCTCGGGAACAGCTGAAGCGTTTCACCTCCCATTCGTCATGCCCGCGCCTTCGCGCGGGTATCCATGACTTCCCCTCGGTGAGGACTTGTGCGCCCAAGTCGTGGATGCCCGATGACCAAGCTCGGGCATGACGGTTGAGGCGGTCTTCACGTTGATGCTTCACGCCTGCTCGGGAATAGCTGAAGCGTTTCGCCTCCCCACGTCATGCCCGCGCTTTCGCGCGGGTATCCACGACTTGCCCCCCAGTGAGGTCTTGCGCGTCCAAGTCGTGGATGCCCGAGACATGCTCGGGCATGACGGTTGAGGTGGCCGCTTACCCATTCGCGTCATGCCCGCGCCTTCGCGCGGGCATCCACGACTTCCCTCTCGGTGAGGGCTTGCGCGCTCAAGCCGTGGATGCCCGAGGACCAAGCTCGGGCATGACGGTTGAGGTGGCCGCTCAGCCCTCGCGGATGACGCCGCGGCGGGGCGCGGCTAGGCTCGCGACCGCTGTCGTCCGCCTGCAAGGTCCCCCATGCCGATTCCGAAGCTGCTCGAAGGCCGACTGACGCTGCCGGTGGTGGCGGCGCCCATGTTCATCGTGTCCGGCCCGGAGCTGGTGATCGCCCAGTGCAAGGCCGGCGTCGTCGGCTCGTTTCCGGCGCTGAACGCCCGCCCGCAGGAGCAGCTCGACGCCTGGCTGACCCGGATCGACGCTGAGCTTCGCGACCATGCGGAGGCGCATCCGGAGGCCCGCGTCGCGCCTTACGCGGTGAACCAGATCGTCCACGCCTCCAACGCCCGGCTGCTGGCGGACATGACGACCTGCGCCCGCCACCGCGCGCCCATCATCATCACCTCGCTCCGGCCGCCGGGCGAGGTGGTGCGGGCCGCGCACGACTGGGGCGGCGTGGTCTTTCACGATGTGATCTCGGTGCGCCACGCGGAGAAGGCGATCGAGGCCGGGGTGGACGGGCTCATTCTGGTGGCCGCCGGCGCCGGCGGTCACGCGGGCCCGCTCAGCCCCTTCGCGCTGATCCAGGAGGTGCGCGCCATCTATGACGGCCCGATTCTGCTGTCGGGGGCGATCGCGACCGGGCAGGCGGTGCTGGCCGCGCAGGCCGCGGGCGCCGATCTCGCCTATGTGGGCACCCGCTTCATCGCCACCGAGGAGGCGAACGCGGCGCCCGCCTACAAGCGCATGCTGATCGACGGCGCGGCGAAGGACATCGTGCATTCGTCGCTCTTCACCGGCGTCGCCGGCAACTACCTCAAGCCCTCGATCGCCGCCGCCGGGCTCGATCCGGATGCGCTGCCCTCCGGCGACAAGAGCGCCATGGACTTCGCCAAGGCCGAGCTGAAATCCGACGCCAAGGCGTGGCGCGACATCTGGGGCGCGGGGCAGGGGCTCGGCGCCATTTCGGACGCGCCGTCCGTGGCGGCCGTGGTGGCGCGCATGGCGGAGGAATACGCCGCCGCGCGGGTGGCGCTCACGGCGGCGTCGACGCCTTTTGGGGCCGCGGCGGGCGTTGCGTAAAAGCCGCAGCGCGGCGTGGGAGGCTCACAAAGGCGTCGACATACGGGGCGAACAGGTCCACCTAGGCCCCGACGCGCGCCGGCTTCCCCCGCTTGAGGCGCCGCGTCTGTAAACAGTTCAGTCAGGTACGCAGACATGATCCGCAACGTTCTCCTCGGCGCCGCTTCGGCCGGCGCCCTCGTCGCCTTCGTCGCCGGCGCCCAGGCGGCCGACCTCCCGGCCTACGAGCCGGCTCCCGCCGTCGCCGCTCCCGCCGTGCCGTCCTTCACCTGGTCCGGCCCCTACATCGGCGTTCAGGCCGGCTACGCCTGGGGCGACACCAACATCCGCGGCGTCAAGCCGGAAGGCTTCGTCGTCGGCGGCTACGCCGGCTACAACGTGCAGCTCGACGGCTCGCCGGTCGTGCTCGGCGTCGAGACCGACTTCAACTACACCGACATCGACGACCGTCGCGGCGGCGTGCGCGCCCAGAGCGACTGGGCCGGCGCGACCCGCGCTCGCGTCGGTTACGCCTTCGACCGCTTCCTCGCCTACGCCGCGGGCGGCGTGGCCTATGCGGACCGCGAAGTGCGCGTCGCCGGCGTCGGCCGTGACAGCAAGACCGCCCTCGGCTGGACCGTCGGCGGCGGTCTCGAATACGCCGCGACCGACAACGTCGCCGTCCGTGGCGAGTACCGCTACACCGACTACGGCTCGGATCGTCTGTTCGGCACGAAGGTCAAGGGCGACGAGCACCGCGTCCTCGGCGGCGTGGCCTACAAGTTCGACCTCGGCTTCTGATTTTCGGTTAAGCCGCAAGATGAAAGCCCCGCGGGTTCACTCGCGGGGCTTTTTTAATGCTTCGTTCACAAACGCGTCTTTTTCCGAGTGCTGTCGGGGAATTGCGTAACCCAAAAGCATCACTTGCCTTGTCTGTGCGCATCCCCGTGGACAAAACAGGCGAACCAGTCCATTTCTGCTCACACGCGCTTGTTTTTGAGACATTTTCGCGCAAGGGGAACACAAATGCTTCGCAATCTGGTTCTGGGCGCGGCTTCGGCCCTCGCCCTCGTGGTCGCGTCCGGCGCCGCTTCCGCCGCCGACCTCCCGGCTTACGAGCCGGCTCCGGCCGTCGCCGTGCCGTCCTTCACCTGGACCGGCTTCTACATCGGCGCGCAGGCCGGCTACGGCTGGGGCGAGACCAAGGTCCGCGCCTTCCAGTCGCGCGGCAAGGCTGACCTCGACGGCTTCATCGTCGGCGGCTACGCCGGCTACAACGTGCAGCTCGACGGCTCGCCGGTCGTGATCGGCGTCGAGACCGACTTCAACTACACCGACATCGACGAGCGCCGCCGCGTGCTCGGCGCCCGCGTCATCGCCGAGACCAACTGGGCCGGCGCGACCCGCGCCCGCATCGGTTACGCGTTCGACCGCTTCCTCGTCTACGCCGCGGGCGGCGTGGCTTACGCGGACCGCGAGTTCAAGGTGAACGCCGGCCGCCTCGGCACGTTCAAGGACAGCAAGACCGCTCTGGGCTGGACCGTGGGCGGCGGCGTCGAGTACGCCGCGACCGACAACCTGCTCGTGCGCGCCGAGTACCGCTACACCGACTACGGCCGCGACCGCTTCCGTTCGGGCGGCTTCTCGGCCAGCGCCGACTACACCGAGCATCGCGTGCTCGGCGGCATCGCCTACAAGTTCGACAGCTTCGGCTTCTGATCCGACGCGTCGAACTTGATCTGAAGAGCCCCGCGGTTCCGCCGCGGGGCTCTTTTCGTTTGGGCCGCGTCGCGTGGTTCCGGCGATCGAGGCGCGCGACGCCGCCCGGCGCAGCGCGCAAAAAAAGGGGCGGGGAGCGTGCTGGCTCTCCCGACCCTTGGCGCTCCCGCCTTTTGGGCGGTCAGTCCATCAGCGCCTGGATCGCGCGGCCGCGCTCGAAGGCGAGCTGCTCGAGCAGCACGGGGCTCTCGCAGACATAGGTCAGCGCCTGGGCGCGCTCGTCGTAGATGCGGGTGTCCCAGGTCAGCGTCTCCTCCTTCTTCTGGAACTCCGGCGACATCTGGGTCGCCATGTCCTTGCGCTCGGAGGCGAGCTGCAGGCTTTCCGTCTTGATGCGCTCCGACAGGTCGCGCTGCTTGCGGGCGTAGCGTTCGATCCCTGCGACCACGGCGGTGCGGGAGGCGTTGATCTCGGTGAACACGCCCGCGAACAGCAGGGTCAGCCGGGCGTTCTTGTCGGCGCCCGCCTCCCGGACGAAGCGGGCCAGCGCGGCCTCGGCCTCCTCGGGCTTGGTGCGGCGGGCGACAAGGACGGGAACCGCCTCGCGCACCAGCGCGTCGTCGCGCCACGCGGTCAGCGCGGCGTCGAGCGAGGGGCCGGCCCACATCTGGCCGTAGCTCAGCGCGCCGACGCGGGGCTGGATGCAGGGCCAGTCGCCGTGCTCGGCCTGCTTGCCCTGTCCGGGCTGGGGCGCGCGGGGCGTCGGGGCCGGCAGAG